>JACRCC010000105.1 GCA_016234405.1 Deltaproteobacteria bacterium
GCTCAGGTAAGGGTGGCCGAAGGCTACGCCAGAAACTACCTGATACCCCAGGGCCTGGCCGTGCCGGTTACGCCCGCGGCCATCAAACAGTTCGCGGCTGAAAAGGACGCACACCTGAAAAAGATGCAGGTGCGTAAAGACGGCGCGGATAAACTTTGCCAAGAACTCGAAGCCCTCAAACTCTCCTTCCAAAGAAAGGCCGGAGACGACGGAAAACTCTTCGGTTCGGTTACGACACACGACATAGAAGAGGCCGTTAAGGCAAAGGGTTTTTCCGGCGTGGAGAAAAAAGACATCCACGCGGCCGAGCCAATAAAGACCCTCGGAGAGTTTATTGTTTCAATAAAGCTCCACCACGACGTAACCGCGAACGTGAAAATCGAGGTCGTAAAGGAATAAAAAAAAGGTCTCCTTTCCCGGCCTTTTGTCATACGCCGCCCAGCGCCACTTTGGTTTACCGTAGTTGTCATATCCGACAAACCTCGGCGATCCAAAGTGGCGCTGGGCGGCGCTTTTTTTTGGCGCATCGAGAACGCAGCGGATGTTGGCATCGTGTTGATATTTTGTTGATGAAATAGCCCTTGCACAGCAACGCGCCGACCTGTTAAAATCTTCCATAGCACATCCTCGCTGACCCGTTTTAGAGTCCGCCATTATGAGGCCAATATGTCCGTCCGCGTAAGAGACGCCGTCCATAAGACCCCCCCGCACAACGTCGAGGCGGAGCAGGCCGTGCTCGGCGGCGTCCTCATTGACAAGGACGCCATAAACAAGGCCATCGAGGTCTTGTCCGAAGACGGCTCGGATTTTTACCACCCGGCGCACGCCAAACTCTTCCGCGCCATGGTCACGCTTTTCAAAAAAAACACCCCGGTTGACGAGATAACGCTCACGGACATGTTCAAGGACTCGGACGTCCTTGCCTCCGTGGGCGGCATATCCTACATCGGCGACATCGTGGACTCCATCCCCACGGCCGCCAATATCGCGTATTACGCGAGGATCGTAAAGGAAAAATCGCTCATAAGGAAGGTAATCGCCGCCTCCACCGAGATAGTCAGCCGCGGATACGAGGCGCAGGATTCCGTCGAGGATTTCATAGACGACGCGGAACGGCTCATCTTCGAGGTCTCGCAGGAACGGTCGAAAAAGACGTTTTTCCATATTAAAGAATTGATGAAGGGCACCTTTGAAACGATTGAAAAACTCTACGCCCAAAAAAACCACGTAACCGGAGTGCCCACCGGGTACACGGACCTCGACATATTGACCTCGGGCCTTCAAAATTCCGACCTCATCGTCATAGCCGGACGCCCTGGCATGGGCAAGACCTCGTTTGCGCTCAACATAGCGGAGAACGCGGCCATAGACGCAAACTCCCCGGTTGCCGTCTTCTCGCTCGAGATGAGCAAGGAGCAGCTCGCCCAGAGGCTCCTTGCGTCGAGGGCCAAGGTGAACCTGCAGGACATAAGGCGCGGGTTCATCAGAAAAGACGACTGGGGCAAACTCACCACCTCGGTCGGGGCCCTGTGCGACGCGCAGATTTACATTGACGACACGCCGGCGCAGACCGCCCTCGAGATGAGGGCAAAGGCGCGCAGATGGAAGGCGGAGCACGGGATAAAACTCGTGATAATAGACTACATGCAGCTCATGCGCGGAAAGAAGAACACCGATAATCGTGAGCAGGAGATATCCGACATATCGCGGTCTTTAAAGGCCATGGCAAAGGAGCTGCACCTGCCGGTCATCGCGCTCTCACAGCTCTCGAGGCGCACCGAGCAGAGGGAAGGAAATAAACCCCAGCTCTCGGACCTCCGTGAATCCGGCGCAATCGAACAGGACGCGGACGTGGTGATGTTCGTCTACAGGGAATCGCTCTACAAGCCCTGCGACTGCCCGAAAGAGCTTTGCACCTGCGGCATGAGGAATACCGCGGAGATTGACGTGGCCAAACAGCGTAACGGTCCCACGGACAAAATAAAACTCACCTTCCTTAAAGAATACACCCGGTTCGAAAACCAGACGCAGACGTACCCCGACGCGGCCGGCGAATGGGTGGAGTGATGCCCCGTTATCGGTTAACCTATGACTGATAACCCTCTCTTCGTTGACATCGCCGTAAACCTCCCTGTTGACGGGACATATACATACGCGGTTCCGCCCGAACTTCGCAACGACGCCCGCATCGGTGTGCGCGCCCTCGTCCCTTTCGGAAAAAGGACAATCACCGGATTTATAACCGCCGTAAAGGACTCCCCTCCGGCGGACGTCATTCAAACGAAGCTCAAACCGATAATTGACATCCTCGACGCAAGGCCCCTCTACGATGAAAAAAAACTAAAATTCTTCACGTGGATGACGTCATACTATTTCGCGCCGCCCGGAGAGGTCTTGTCTTTGATATGCCCGGCCGGACTCGACGTCAAGAGCACACGGCGCATCCGTTTGACCCCTCAAGGGGCCGCGGCGCTCATCACAACGGAAGGGGCGGAAAAGGAAATACTCGCCCTTGCGAAAAACGGGACGACCGTTTGCAGCTGCGTGAGGCGCCTTAAAAACAGGCCCGTATACAGCGTCATCGAGAGGCTCAAGAAAAAAGGGTTCTTGACCGAGGAATTAATCATCAAAGGCGGCATCAAACCCAAGACCATCGCACACGTAAAACTCAACGCCGCAACCGGCGCGCACTCCTTAAAAAAAATCGGGCACATACAGGCCAAGATAATTTCATATCTGAAAATAGAGTCTTCACCGTCAATTGTTGACCTGAAAAAAAACCTCGGCAACTGCTCCGGGGCGATAAAGAAACTCGTTGAAAAAGGCGTTATCTCTTTGGAGGAAAGACCGGCGGCGAGAGACCCTCTCTCGGATATCGTCCCAAGGGACGCCTCATTCACCCCCAACCGTGACCAGCAAAAGGCGGACACGGAAATCGCGCAGGCCGTCAAGAAAAACACCTTCTCGCCATTTCTCCTTTACGGCATAACCGGAAGCGGCAAGACGCTCGTCTACTTAAACGCCATCGAAGAGACAATCGCCGCGGGCAAAAAGGCGCTCTACCTCGTCCCTGAAATATCCCTCACCCCGTGGCCCGCCGCATACCTTGCGGGCAGGTTCCCCGGCAGGGTAGCAGTGAGCCACAGCGGCCTAACGCCGGGGGAACGCCATGACGAATGGATGCGAATAATCAAGAACGAGGCCGACGTCGTAGTCGGAGCGAGAAGCGCGCTATTCTCCCCGATACAGAACCTCGGTCTCATCATCGTTGACGAGGAACATGAGTCCTCGTACAAACAAGAAGAAGGCGTGCGCTACAACGCGCGGGACGCTGCCCTAATGCTCGGCTTTACGCTCGGAATAACCGTTGTGCTCGGCTCCGCCACCCCGTCGCTTGAGTCCTTTCAAAACGCGCGGACCGGGAAGATAAAGCTCCTCGCCCTGAAAAACCGCGTAAACGTACAGGGTCTTCCCGCGGTTGACCTCGTTGACATGCGCGGAAAAAAAAACGACGTCTTTTCGGAGACCTTGAAGTCGCTCGTCGAGCATACGCTTAAAGATGGCAACCAAACGCTGCTTTTTTTAAACAGACGCGGGTTTTCAAACTTCATCATCTGCAAAGACTGCGGATATGCCCTCACCTGCCCGAACTGCAGCGTTACCATGACCATGCACAAGCGCGAGGGCTGCCTCAAATGCCACTACTGCGGCGGGACTCTCCCCTTGCCTAACGCCTGTCCGCAATGCAAGGGATTTAACCTCAGACATCCGGGCATGGGAACGGAAAAAATCGAAGAAGAAATCCGCGCGTCCTTCCCCAAGGCAAGGACCGGACGCATGGACAGCGACACCACGAGGAAAAAAGGCGCCGCTAAAAAAATAATCGCGGCCGTGGAGGGAAAGAAACTCGACGTGCTCATCGGAACTCAGATGGTCTCAAAGGGACACCACTTCCCCGGCATAACGCTCGTGGGCGTGATATCCGGAGACACGTCGCTCAACGTGCCCGACTTCAGGGGCGCGGAGCGCACCTTCCAGCTCATAACTCAGGCCGCTGGCAGGGCAGGAAGGGGCGAGCACCCGGGCCGCGTCGTCATACAGACCCTGAACCCCGAACACTACTGCTTCACAAATTCGGCCGCCCACGACTACGAGGGTTTTTTCGAGGCCGAGATACTCCATCGCCGAGAGCTTGGATACCCGCCCTTCGGAAGGCTGTGCTGTATACGCATGGAAGGGAGGAAGGAAAACGAGGTCTCCCGCTGCGCGGCGATTTTGAAAGGCATTGCGGACAAGATGAAAAAACCGCCGGACGTGGCGGCGCTCGGCCCGTCCCCCTCCCTCATCCAGAAACTCAAGGGACGCTACAGGTTCCTCCTCCTCGTAAAGGCCGGGGGCGCAGGCACGATGCACTCGTTCGTAAGTGACCTAAAAAAAGAACTTGATTTGAAAAAACCCGCCTCGGTAAGCGTAACCATTGACATGGATCCATCCTCGGTAGTCTAATACGTTATGGAAAAAAGGCCTTTCATATTCGGACTCGGCAGAAACGTTTTTTTCGCGGGACTTGTCAGCCTTTTCATGGACATGTCTTCCGAGATGATTTACCCGCTCCTGCCGATATTCCTCATAAATACCCTCGGCGCATCTAAAACCGCGCTCGGCGTAATTGAAGGGGTCGCGGAGGCCACGGCATCCCTTCTCAAGATAGCCTCCGGATGGCTCTCGGACAGGTTCGGCGGAAAAAAACTGCTTATGGCCGTCGGATACGGCGTCTCCACCGTGAGCAGACCGATGATTGCCGGCGCAGGGTCGTGGGCGGACGTATTCCTCGCCCGGTTCGTTGACAGGACGGGCAAAGGCGTGCGCGGCGCCCCGAGGGACGCGATAATAGCGGACTCGACCGAAAAAAACAAACTCGGATTGGCCTTCGGGTTTCACCGCGCAATGGACACCACGGGCGCGATAATAGGCCCGGCCATCGCCTTCATCCTTCTCCTTTACTTTACGGACAATCTGAGGCTCGTCTTCCTTGCCGCGGCTCTCCCCGGGGTCTTGGCCGTGGCTACGATAATATTTTTCATTAAGGAGAAAAGACGCCCCATAGAAGTTAAGACGCTCCCGTCCCTTAGCATCCAGTCGTTTGACGGACAGTTTAGGTTATATCTTGCGGTAATAGCGGTATTTTCGCTCGGCAACTTCGCCGATGCCTTCATAATACTGCGCGCCCACGAACTGGGCGTAAGGGACTGGCTCATCCCCATCGTGTATCTCTCATTCAACGTCGTCTACGCCGCGGTAAGCATCCCGATGGGCATACTCGGCGATAGGATTGGGTTGCGCCGCATGGTGCTTGCGGGTTTTATCTATTTTTCGATTATCTTCGCGGGATTCGCGGCCTCGAACTCGGCGCTGCACATCTGGATATTATTCCCGCTCTTCGGAGCGTTTAAAGGCATGAGCGAGGGGGTTCAACGGGCATATCTTGCCTCCCTTGCGCCGCCCGATAGGAAGGCTACGGCCTTCGGGGTCTATCACGCCGTAGTGGGGCTTTGTCTTCTTCCGGCAAGCATAATAGCCGGATTCCTGTGGGACAGGAGCGGGGCGGGAAGCGCATTTTTTTTCGGTTCCGGCGCGTCCATGCTTGCGGCCTTCATATTCGTATTTTCGGAGCCACGGGGGCTGAAAACTCAGACCTAAAGGTCTGAGCTACTGCATAAAGGTCTGAGCTACTACAGGTTTTTTGGCGGGCGGCACCCACGCTGCAAGACGGCGGTCTAAAAATACGGTTGTTAGAAATGTTGTCTCACGTCTCACGTCTCACGCTTCACGTCTCACGGCCTTTAATCAACCCTTCTTCGCCTTCTTTTGCTCCTCCCTTGCCTTGTGCTTATCGCCGAGATACTCGAATACGACCACGCGGCCGTTTATCGAATCAACGACATAGATGAAATCGTCCTTGTCTATGGCTATGCCCGCCGGAAGTATCATGTTGCCCCTGCCGCTGCCGTAGCTGCCGAAAGACATCAGTATCTGCCCTTCCGAGTCGAATATCTGAACGACGTTGAATGCCGCGTCCACCACATAGACATGGTCTTCGCTGTCAATGGCTACACCGCGGGGTCTTGCAAACATGCCGGGCGCGTCGCCGAACTCGCCATACCTCAGTATAAATCTCCCATCCGTATCGAACTTCTGCACACGCCCGTTTTGCGTGTCAACCACATAGAGATTTCCCTTCGAATCCAGCGCAGCATTGGAGGGGTAGTTGAATGCGCCGTCCCCCCTGCCTCTACCCCCGATTACGGATATCTGCTTGAGCGTTTCAAGGTCAAAAACCCTCACATGATGCTCGTGGGTATCAACGACGTAAATCTTTTTGCGCTCCGAGTCTATCGCAATGCCTACAGGCTGCTTAAAAGGCGTATCCGGGAGCAATGTCCCTATGGATTTCATGTCCTTATCGAAGACCGTGACGTTGTCGTTTGCGGAATCCGAAACGAACAACCTGCCGCTTTTATCGCTTGCTGCGCCGACCGGCTTGGAAAACCGGCGGTAGTCGCCCACGGTAGAAACCGTCGTTGCGGTCTTCGTCTTTAAATCGAATATATATACGTCGTTCTTGGCCGTATCCGTAACATAAAGCCTGCCGTCGCCGGAGGCGTGTATCCCCATGGGTTTTCCTATGGCGATTCGGCCGCTCGAACCGAGCAGCACCTCGGTCACCATTGACCCGCCTTCTATTAAGTCGGCGTCCCCGCTGAAGGTCTTGATATATTTTATCCGTGGAATATCCGGAGGAGGCGGATACACGAGGTCTTCAAGGGGTGTTCCCATACACCCGTAGAACAAGGACAAAACAATAAACAGCGGTAATCTCTTAAACCAGTTCCAGTTCATGGCGCGCACCTCGGTTTATATTATACACGATGCCGGTAAAGCGTTATCCGCGATGAATAATGTTACTACGAGCCTAACGGCGGGTCAAGCGTTCCGGCGCTTAAAACCTCTCTTTTCTGCCCGAAAGATTTTTTTGTATCGAATGGCATCTCGTGCAGTTCGACCTCGGCCAAAAGGTAAATGCGACCTTTCCGTGGCACCTTCCGCACCACTCTCCCTTGAATATCTCGTCCATGTTTATGGGGTTTGCGCCGGCCTCCGGGATGAATATCTTAGGATGACAGTTGTTGCACGAGAGCCAATATGTGTGTATCGAGTGCGGGAAGATTACGTTAGCCATGAGGGGAACCTTGGCCTCGATGAATATATTCAGATTGAACGCCGGTTCCTCTTCCGCGTCCGGGTCCAAAGAACCCCTTGGGCTTATATAGCCGTTCAATACGGCCAATGTCCAGCTGACGTTCTCAGTGCCGTCCTTAGGAAGCGCGTCAATGGCCCGTATCTTGGAAACCCCGGAGCGCATCTGCCCCCGGGCGGCGATCGATTGGGTAAACTTGTCGTAATAGTCGCTGGTGGATTGCGCGTCCGGATTTCCCAAAGCGACCGGCTTGCTCGGGTCTATTTCCCGCTCGATTGACTCGATCATCTCGCCGCAGCCGGTAAGGAGAAATAGGAAAGCAAAAACCACTAATGGCGCGCGCAGCGACAAAACTTGTTTATACCCGTGCGCGTCAGTAAGAGCGCACTTTAGATGCCGGCACGCGCCCGCAAGAGCGCCTTTTACACGATAGATGCTCACGTTCTGCCTGTCATGGCTGTTAGGTTACACTTATTACATTTTGCTGCCCTTACTTATTTTTACTATATTGCGCGGCGTTTTGTCAAGCCTTTATATTCTCTAAGGATTTTATCTCAACGCCGCTTTTCCGCGCAAAAATCCAACAAGAAGCGCTTGAACATAAAAATGGAGATGGGGGCGGTAATCCCATAATCCTATCAACCTCCCGCGGGAAATTCCTTACCGGAGAACTCCTTCAATATCCCCACCACCTCGGAGTCTTGGGTCTGGGTAAAATCAAGATACAACTGACTGACGGCAAAAAACTCCTCAGGGATTACGGGGCACACAACCGTGTCAACCTCTTCCATCCCCTTTATGCGCTCTACGGTGTCCATCGGCCCTCCGGGGACCGCCACGATTATTTTAGCCGCGCCCTCCGCCTTTGCGGCCTGCACCGCGGCTATCATGGTGGCGCCGGTTGCAAGCCCGTCGTCTACTATTATAACCGTCCTGTCCTTGAGCGAGGTCTTGCCCTTTACCTTCCTGTAGAGTTTGAGCTTTTCGAGCACGGCTGAGAGCCGCGCCTTTTTTTCCTTCTCTATATAGGCATCCGTTATCAGCGCGCCGGTGATAACCCCCTTATTAAGAAAAACCCGGCCGTCTTCGGTTACAGCCCCTATGGCAAGCTCCGGGTTAAAGGGCGCGCGCAGTTTTCCGGCCACAATCACGTCAAGGGGACAAGAAAGGCTGCGCGCTATCTCGGCTGCAACCACGACCCCACCCCTGGGAAGCCCGACCACGATAGTGGATTGTCCTTTATACTCAAGAAGTTTTTCGGCGAGGAAACATCCCGCCATGACCCTGTCGGCATAACTCCGCGCAGACCCGCTCATCGGCATCTCCCTTCCGTGTAATACTTGTCCCCGTGAAAACGGGGCCCGCCTGATTTCAGCGTATCACCTGAGGCGGGTTTGTCAAGAAAGCGGCACCTAAAAACCTTGCCGGCAAACGGTTTATGGGATATAGTTTTTTAACAGATGCCGGAAACTATCGCAGACAGACTTGCCGCATGGGGTTTGGCGCTTAAATACCCAGATCTACCTCCGGAGACCGTTCACGAGGTAAAAAGGCGGCTCATAGATTCCCTCGGCTGCATCATCGGGGCGCGTTCGTCTCCTCCGTCCGTTGCCGCAGGGCAGCTTGCGCCTAAAGTCAAGACCGGGGCAAGCATCATCGGAGGCAAGAAGCTGACGACCCCGGAGATGTCCGCCTTCGTAAACGGGGTGATGGTCAGGTATCTTGACTTCAACGACACCTATCTCTCGAAAGAACCCGGGCACCCGTCCGACAACATACCCGCCGCCCTTGCCTGCGCGCAATACGGCGGCAAAAACGGACGAGACCTCATAACGGCCATAGCCGCGGCCTACGAGATACAATGCAGGCTCTGCGACGCGGCGTCCTTGCGCGCGCGCGGATGGGACCACGTTACATACGGGGCGTTTTCAAGCGCGGTCTCCTCTGCCATGCTCCTGGGCCTTTCACGCGGCCAGACCGTCAACGCGCTCGGCATCATCGGCGCAACATCCCCCGCGCTCAGACAGACCCGCGCCGGAGAGTTATCCATGTGGAAAGGCTGCGCGTTCGCCGACGTCTCAAAGAGGGCGGTCTTCGCGGCCATGCTCGCAAAAAAGGGCGTAACAGGGCCTCCCGCCGTCTTCGAGGGCCGATTCGGATTCATAAAACTCGTCTCCGGAAACCTAACTCTCCCCCCCTTCGCCGGGCAAGACGGCCGTAGGTTCAAGATCCTCGATACCTGCATAAAATATTATCCGGTCGAGTACCACGCTCAAAGCGCCGTGGGCGCGGCCTCGGAGATATTCAAGGAAATAAAAAACCCCTCAGAAATAAAATCCGTCCGCGTCAAGACCTTCAAGGCGGCTTACGACATAATCGGAAGCGGGGTCGAAAAGAAAAGACCCTCCACAAGAGAGACCGCGGATCACAGCATGGCGTATTGCGCGGCCTCGGCCCTTACGGACGGCGCGATAACGCTTGAAACCTTTTCGGCTCAACGCCTAAAAGATAAAAAGCTGCTCACCCTCGTTGACAAGGTAACGGTTACGGTGGATGCGCGATTGGACAGACTCTATCCTAAGGCGACGCCCAACCGCGTGGAGGTTATGTTTTACGACGGCCGCGTCGTATCAAAGGAAATCACCTACCCGTTGGGACATCCATTAAACCCCATGAGCGACGGCGCGGTAGAGGAAAAGTTCATTACGCTGGCCCAAGGGCGCTGCGGCGATAAAGAGATAAAACGCATACTCGCGGCCATTTGGCGCATCGAAGGGATAAAAGACCTGTCATCGGTCTTAAAACTTTTCGACAAGGTTAAGCGATGAAGTTGAAAGACCTTCTCAAAAACAGCCTATTTCCCAAGACCATCCCCGGCGCCTTTAACGCGGCCTCGGCGCTTCTTATCGAAGACGCCGGCTTCCCGGCCGTTTACGTCTCAGGGGCAGGACTCAGTGCAGGCTGCGGGCTTCCCGATACCGGAGAATTGACGCTCGTTGAGGTTGCCGTGCTCTCGTCATACATAACAAACGCCGTAAATATCCCGGTCATAATAGACGCTGACACGGGTTTTGGCGGGCCGGGGGCAATAAAAAAAACAATCGCGGCCCTCGAAGGCATAGGGGCCTCGGCCATTCAGTTGGAAGACCAGACATTCCCCAAAAGGTGCGGACACCTGCCGGGCAAAGGCGTTATCCCGGCAAGGGAGTTTGCTAAAAAGATAAAGGCCGCGGTGAAGGCGCGGGCAAGCCGCGATTTTCTCGTCATCTGTAGGACTGACGCCCGGGCCGTCGCCGGGATTGACGACGCGATAGGGCGCGCCAAAATCTACTTGGACGCGGGTGCGGACGCGATATTCCCGGAGGCGCTCGCAAACAAAAAAGAGTTCGCGCAATTCGCCGTTGCCGTTGACGCCCCGCTTGTCGCAAACATGACCGAGTTCGGCAGGACTCCGTATATCACGGTAAAGGAATTCGGGGACATCGGATACGCGGCCGTGTTATTCCCCATGACGGCCTTCAGGGCATCCATGAAAGCGGCAAAAGACGCCTTGAGGGAATTGAAGGCAAAGGGCACGCAGAAGGGTATATTGAAAGACCTTCAGACGAGGACGGAATTATACGAACTGTTGGGCTATTCGCCGTCAGTGAAGAAAGGTTAAATAAAGACTATGGGTATTTTGGAAGGCTTTGACCCGTTTGCGGTCATAAAGGCGGCGCTGAAAAACGGCGGCGAGTTCGCGGACATCTTCCTCGAAGACACGGAAAACGTCTTCATGGTATGCGAGGATAAAAAGATAGAAAAGGTCGTTGCCGGAAGAGACAGGGGCGTGGGACTGCGCGTAATAACGGGCTTGAAGACCTTTTACGCATACACTAACGACGCCACCGAGGCCGGCCTCCGTGCGCTTGCGGACGTTGTTTCAAGGGGCGTTAGAGACGGCAACCCACCCCCCGCCTCAGGGCTTATCAAAAAAGAATCCGCAAAGGGCTTGGCCATCATAACCCCTCCGGGCGGCATCCCTCTTTCCGAAAAGGTGAAACTGCTAAAGAGGGCGGACGAGACCGCATGGGCGGTTGACCCGCGGGTCTCTCAAGTCCGCGTCGTCTACGGTGACGGGTTCAGGAGGTCGGCCGTCGTAAATTCCCTTGGCGAGTGGCGGGAGGAAGAGCGCACGGGAGTCCTCTTCGTATGCCAGGCAATCGCCAAAGAAGGCGACGTCGTGCAAACCGGATATGAGCCGATTGGCGGGGTCATGGGCATGGAGATATTCGACGCCAACCCTCCGGAGAGTATCGCGGAGGTTGCCGCAAAAAGGGCGGTGATGATGCTTGGGGCAAGGCGCGCCCCGGGCGGCAAGATGACCGTGGTGTTGTCGAGCGAGGCCGGAGGAACGATGATACACGAGGCAGTGGGACACGGGCTTGAGGCGGACCTTGCATACCAGAACCTCTCGGTCTATTCCGGTAAACTCGGAGAACGCGTGGCCTCGGATATAATAACCGTGCTGGACGACCCGACGCTTCCGGGCAGGCGCGGGTCGTATGTCTACGATGACGAAGGCACGCCCGCGCAAAAAACCGTCCTCGTGGAACGCGGTATTTTAAAAAACTATATGTGCGACAGGTTGAACGCCATGAAGTCCGGCGGGCCGTCAACCGGCAACGGCAGGCGCGAATCCTATCACCACAGACCCATACCGCGCATGACGAACACGATGATAGCCCCGGGTAAAGACGACCCTGAGGCAATTATAAAATCCGTTGATAAGGGTCTTTTCGTAAAAAAGATGGGCGGGGGGCAGGTGAATACCGTAAACGGGGATTTCGTCTTCGAGGTAACGGAAGGGTATCTTATCGAAAAAGGCAAAATAGCCGAGCCGGTGCGGGGCGCAACGCTCACGGGCAACGGGCCTCAAGTCTTAATGACCATTGACATGGTGGGCAGCGATTTAGGTTTCGGCATCGGCACGTGCGGCAAGGACGGACAAGGCGTGCCGGTCTCGGACGCGCAGCCGACGCTTAGGATACCTGAGATAGTCGTCGGAGGGGACGTGGGGAGTTAAGGGGTCTTTCTCGTTCCCAAGCCTGCCCTCTTGTTGCTTTATGCGGGGGCTGAGCTTGGAAACGACGACCTCCTCTCCCCCAAGGGGAGAGGAGGTCGTCGTTTCTTAAACCCCTTCACCCTTGGGCGCGGGCCCCGTTGCCGCGAAGCATTGCAACGGGGAGCGCTTGGGATGAGGGGAGACGTAATCAACCCTTCAGCGCCTTTTGTTCCGGCAAAATGATAATGTCCTAAAGCAGCAAAGTAGAACTGTCCTATAGACGGGCTATAATTTTCTTCTTTCGGAGGGAGGAGATTATGGCCGGAGGGGACATTATCTACATGAGCTTAAAGAAGTTAAAGAGGCTGAAGGTGATGCAGGAGGCCATAGACGGGCATATTACGCAGAAGGCGGCGGCCTCGGTCGTAGGGCTCTCTGAGAGGCAGGCAAGGCGGCTTGTCAAGGCGGTAAGGGAGGAAGGCGGCGGGGGCGTTGTCCATAAGGCCCGCGGCAGGCCGTCGAACCGGAGGACGCCGGAGAAGGTCAA
>JACRCC010000021.1 GCA_016234405.1 Deltaproteobacteria bacterium
GCGGCCGCAATCAGGCGTTTTAAGGTTTTCATAGAGGGCCTTTATCGGTTGTTGCGCGGCAGCTTAGGGCTTAAATGAGCAATTCCTTATCCCCCTCCCCCCTCGCGGGGGAGATGGGTAACGGATGTAAAGACATGCTAATGCATGTCTTTACGGGTGGGGGCAGCCCTGAAAACCTCAGACCTAAAGGTCTGAGCTACATGTCTGAGCTACATGACCTGATTTACCCATAATCAGCCTTTCGAGTCAAGGCTGTTCGGGGCCGGATTTTTGTTTCACGTCCCGGTCTTTTATCTTCTCAAGCCTGTCGAGTATGGTCATTGCCCTTGCCCTGTAATCGCCGGCCGTCTTGTTTTTGGGGTCGAGTTCGAGGACGGCGTCCCACTCCTCTATGGCCAGGTCCATGTCCTCGGTCTGGAAATAATCCATGCCCTGTTTTAGGTGCGAGTCGATCGCCGAGGCCTTGTATTCGAGGGCGGTTGAAAGGAGTTCCTTGGCGTCCATGTAATTCGGGACGGATTTGAGCGCCGAGGAGAACTCGACAATCGCGTTGGGCCAGTCCTCGGCATCGAGGTAGACTCGTCCGCTCTGGTAGTGTCTCTTTGCGAGCGATGCAGGGGTCGAGTTTTTGCCGGTTTCCGCCGGGGACTTGAGTCTGGCCGAGAGGAAGGCTACCCTGTTTTTCACGTATTGGTTTTTTGGGTTGTATCGAAGCGCGGTCTTGTACTCCGAGAGGGCCGTCTCGTAGATGCCGGAATTATAGTAGTGCTCGGCTATCTCCATGTGCTCTCTGGATACCTTTAGCGCAATGGAGTTGATATTCGTTAAGAGCCTTTTCGCGGCCTTGTAGTCCGGGTCTTTTCTTCCTATGGCCTCGGCCTTTTCGCGCGCGTCGAGGATTGCGCCGTCCTCATAGAGGAGGCGCGCCTTTTCGAGGACCGAGGAGAATAGATACGTAGGGGCGAGCCTCATGCACCCGGCGGCCCCGGACAACGCGAGCACCGCGCAAAGCGCCGGCAGGAGACGCTTATTCGTCAAGGTCCGCAACCGCCTTTTTAACCATGCGCTCGACATCTTTGTCCCATGACCCGTGTTTGTCCGATGCCCCGTGTTTGCTTAACGACCCGTGTATTTCAAGGAGGTTGAATTCCGTAATCGCCTTATCCGCGGCCCGCGCGGTCTCGTCCTTCCATGCGCCCTTGAGTTCGGTGATATTATACAACGTAACCGGATGGTCTACGCCTTTTATCTCGATTTCTGAAAGTCTCTCGGCAACGGCATTATCCTTTATCTTTTCATGGAGCGCGTCCGAGACGAGCATCTGCCCGCCCTTGGCGATATCCGAGAGGCGCGAGGCCATGTTGACCGCGTCCCCCACGGCCGTATACTCCATGCGCATAACTGAACCCATGTTGCCCGCTATGACGACCCCGGAATCGAGACCTATGCCGATGTTGAGCGGCACTGCCCCGCGTTTTTCCCTCACGCGGTTTATCTTCTCGACGGCGGTCTTTATGGCGAACGCGGCCTTGACGCCCCGCTCAAGATGGAAGTCCATCTTCACCGGCGAGCCGAATACGCTCATGACCGCGTCCCCGATGAACTTGTCCACCGTGCCCTCGAAGGCGAAGATGACCTCGGTCAAAAGGGTGAAGTACCTGTTCAAAAGCTCGACTACGTCCTCCGGACGGGTCTTTTTCGTGAGCGCGGTAAAGCCGCGGATGTCCGCGAAAAAAACGGTAACGATGCGCCTCTCCCCGCCGAGTCTGACCTTTTCCGGCTCCTTTAGAATTTCCGTGGCCACGTGCGGATTTACGTAGCGGTTAAAGACGCCTTTCAAGATTTCCTTTTTCTTAAGCTCCGAGGCCATGGCGTTAAACGCATTTATAAGCTCGCCTATTTCATCGCGTCTGCCGGCCGGTATCCGGTAATCGAGGTTGCCGAGCGTTATCTCCTGAGTTCCTTTGAATATCGTGAAGATCGGGCGCAGCAGTCTGGAGGCGAGCGGCAGCGACATGATTGCCACGCCGGCGATTGCGAGCAGGGCTATTATGACGACGCTCCTTATGGCTTTGCTTACCTGTTTTTTTATGAACCCGTCCGAAAAAGAGATGACCGCGTATCCGACGGTCGTCTTCTTGAATACGATGGGGGCCGCAAACGTAAGCTCCCCCGCGCTTTCTTTGATGAGCCACGGCAAAGGGCCGGTTGTTTTGGCGATAAGAGCGGCGTCTTTGTATCTATGGCCAACCTCGTTTGTGCGCGTGTGCCCCTCGATGACAAGGTCGTGGTTTATGACGTATGCGTCCGTTATTCCGGGGTACTTGAGGATGTTTTGCGCGAGCAGGTTCATGGCGAGCGAGTCTTTCTGCAAGAGAGGCATTTTGCCGTCCGCGGCGAACTCGTCCGTTATGGTCCCCGCCATCGAGCGCAACTGCGCCTCGAGGGAGGATTTTTGATGGTAGATCATTATTATGCCCACGACGGACGTCGTGAGCATGAGGATGCCGGACAAGAGAAGGGCGAATTTTAATTTTATTCCTAAGCGCATGGCCGTGCCCAGCACCGCTTTCCATCGTCAAGTTTAAAGATACGGGTAATGCAAAGCAGCGCCGTGCGGCAAAAAAAAGCGTACGCCGGAGTCCGTCATAAGCCGGATTCTGTAGTAGGCAGCCATTCATCTAAGAGCGGCGTTGCCGCCGTCTTTAAGCAGCCAACCCGCTCTGCCTTTCCGTTGCCGGAAAAAGGACGGGCCGTCCTTGAACAGAGCCTATTTGGCCTTGCACCAAGAGGGGGTTGCCGAGCAGCGCCGGTTGCCCGGCGCTCTGGCGGGCTCTTACCCCGCCGTTTCACCCTTGCCCAGCGCCACTTTTCTGCACGAAGCAAGTCAATAACCAACATGCCTTCGTAATGAAAAGTGGCGCTGGGCGGCTGCCGTCGCGCTCCGGCGTACTTACATATGATAGCATTTTTCGTCCCCGGTTTACAAGATGTGGGGGCAGGCGGGGGCAGGCTTGGGATAATATACGAGATTGCCGCGCTTCGCTCGCAACTTTTTTTCAGCGGGCCCGGGTGTCTATTGCCTCGTTTGCGAGGTCGTCTGCGTTTGCGTTCTCTTCCCTGTAGACGTGCTTGATGGAGACTGCGTGGAACGCCTTAATGAGGACCAGCGCGGAGTCGTAGAGGGGTTTTAAGTCCGTGCTCTTGACCTTGTATTGGCCGTTCAATTGCTTGACCATGAGTTCCGAATCCGCGTGCACGGTCAGGCTGGAGATGTGAAGGGACTTTGCGGCCTCGAGTCCCATCAGGAGCGCCTGATACTCCGCCGCGTTGTTGGTTGCCGAGCCGAGGAATTTTTTGAGGCGTTTGACGACCGCGCCGGATGGGTCAATGATGACCGCCCCTGCGCCGGAGAGTCCCGGATTGCCGCGTGACGCGCCGTCAACGTAGAGTTTGTAAACATGGGACGCATGGACATGATGAGGGGCCGGATGCAAGCGCAGGCTCAGAAATATCCCCTTTGCCTCGTCTTCGGTTATGCCGAGTTTTTTGAGCAGCGTTGGAAAATCAGAGGGAATGGTTTTGGACAGGGATCCTAACAGCGAGTCTTTTTTTGAGGAGGCGATTTCAGTGGGTTTGATGGTCATGCCTTACCTTGCGAGGAGCGATTTTGCGACGCGGCAATCTCGAATTAGACCGGTTGTTTCGCGTTATTTTCGACGTAGAGGATGCGGTGGCAGTGCGGACAGGTCATCAGTTCGTCAACGCCTTTTTTAAGCAGTATGTATACCTGCGGGGGGATATGGATGTTGCAGGCCTGACACGCCTCGTTTTTTACAAGGGCGAGTCCGATGCCGGCCCTCTTTGCCCTTATGTTCTCGTATTTTTTGTATATATCAGGGGGGATACGGGAGGCGGTCTCTTCCTTGAGCCTGCGTTTTCCGGTTATCCGTGAAACCCATAACCCTTTTTTTTCTTCGAGGTCTTTGGCGAGTTGAACTTGCTCTGAATCTTTCAATGTCTGCAGGGAGTCTTTTTCGTCCAGTAAGGTTTTTTTGTCGTTAAGTTTCGAGGCGATGCGTTCCGTCTCTTCTTCAGCGAGTTTTTTGGCCTTGTTCGCGGCGTTTATTTCCTTATTGAGCGCGTTCAGTTCCTTTGTGTTTTTTATCTCGCTTATTCGCTTTTCGGTCTTCTGAATCTTTTCAACGCCCTGTCGTATCCTCTCCTGCGCGTTACTGAGCAGGGCGTTCAACTCAGACAACTCTGAAGCGACCTTTGCCCTGAACTCTTCAAGCCGTTTCAACTCCGCCCCGGCCTCTTCGATCTTTGTAAGATAATTCTTTTCTTCGACCTCTATCGAGTGTATCTCGATGTCGAGTTTCTGTATCTCTTCGAGGATCCTTATGGTGTTTTGCAAAACTCTCCTCCTTGTCAAAGACACGCTTACGCTTGCCGGCCGCCGGATATCGCGCTATGGGTATTTGGTGGGCCCACTTGGACTCGAACCAAGGACCAACCGGTTATGAGCCGGTGGCTCTTCCAACTGAGCTATGGGCCCGTGCCATGGGCGGCGCGCAAGCCCTGCGTTACGTTTAGCACTTTATTATAAGAAATCAATATACGGTTTGTCAATCTATAATTTTTTTTGGCATGTCAACCCGCTCTTGCCGTTCTATTTTGGTTGGGTTTGGTTGGGTTTGGTTGGGTTTGGTTTGGCTTGACTTTCATTGGTAAAAAAAGTAGTATTATGTGTAACAGGGCAGCACAGGACTGCTGCATATCCCGGAGGCATTGTAAGGGAAAGATGGCGGGCGACGGTTTTTACGATAATTTCGAGAAGCTCGAAGATGCCGTCAAGTCCCTGCTAAATCGCAATGACGGGCTCCTGAAGGAGAACGGCTTTTTAACCGCTGCGTTAGATGAAAAGGAGCGGGAGGTCAAGGCACTGAAGGAGAAGATAAGCGCCCTTCGCAGGGAAAAGGGCGCGGTGAAGGACAAGGTGGACGTTTTGCTCGGCAGGCTTGACGGTCTGGTCTGAGCGCGGGGGCTGAGGGCTTGAAACAAGTCATTGAACTCAATATAGGCGGCCACAGGCTTGCGGTAAAGAGCGAAGAGGGAGAGCAATACATACGCGCCGTTGAGAGCTATCTTAACGGCAAGATAGCAGACGTCAAAGGAACCACAAAGGCCGTATCGTCTTTAGACCTTACGCTGTTAGCGGCTCTTAATATCACGGGAGAACTAATAAAAACAAAGGAGATTGTCGAAAGGCTTGGGGTGAAATCGGAGGAACTCTCCGGTTTGATTGAGAGGAGACTGAGGTAAGGCCGTCTAAAAAAAATAACAATTTTTAGAGGCGGTCGCAAATCAAGGCTTCTCCCCTGCTTTGTTAGTGTTCAACCGGTATGTTTTAGAACCAATACCGTAAAAAAGGGAGCCTTCCCTGACTGCGGCCGGTACGTCCCCTCGCGGGAAAACCGAAAACAGTTATCGTTA
>JACRCC010000023.1 GCA_016234405.1 Deltaproteobacteria bacterium
ACAGACTTTGTTTCCCCTGCGAACAGAGGGTTTGCGGCGACAAAAGCGATGACGAATAATACAAGCACGACGGATACCGCCTTCATAACATGCAGCGTCTTCATAAACCATCCTCCTTGTTTTATAATTGTTCTATTCTGCCATACTTCGAATTGGAGCTTCTGTCAGTCCAGCAACCATGCCGCCAAGTACGGAAAGCTGAATCCAAATACGGCAAACCCTACGAGCACCCAGAACAATATCCTGTTGATCCTCCTTGCCGACGGGTTACAGGCGCCGTCAGGCCCGCAGTTGGAAGCCTTGCCATAGGCGTATCGATAGGCTATGCCCCCTAATACGATAGTCAGGAGAACGAAATACGGCCTCAGCCACTCGAATCTTGAAAGGAAACCAAGGCCCGTTATGCCGAATGCGAGGAATAAGGCAGGACCGATACAGCAGGCAGAGGCCAGAAGGGCCGTGAGCATGCCCCCGATGTAAACCGATATTCTATCCTTTCTCCTTTCCTTCATAACCCTGCCTTCGGAAGCCTGCTTTTCGATGGGCTCTCAACATCCTCACAAATCACAACGGTAGCGGGGCATCCGCAGTTCTCCTCTGGATATAATGAAGTCCTTTCACACTCTTCACATATATCCTTTATTGAAATCTCCCTGCATATCCCGGATATATTGGTTGAATGCAGGGCATTATTCCCGGTGACCATTCTTTTCTTCTCTGACATAGCCTTTCACCTCTCTTCTTCTATCGCCTTTAATATCGGGCATTCTTCCGTGGGCCGGCGTCTGTTGCAACATTCAACGAGCTCATTCAGGACTTTCCTGAGCGACTCAAGGCCCCTTATTTTCCGTTCCACCGTCGTCAGTTTGTCATTAACCTTTTTCTGCGCCTTCCCGCACGCGGAAGCCGATTCGACCCTCAGATCCAGAAGGCCTTTTATTTCACGGAGGGTAAAGCCGAGTTCTTTCGAACGGCGTATGAACTTAAGCCTCTTTAACGCCTTTTCGTCATAGACCCTGTAGCCCGAGTCCTTCCTGCCAGAAGGTAAAAGGAGTTTCTGCCGCTCGTAATACCTGACGGTCTGCACGCTAACCTCCGCCCTGCGAGCCAGTTCCCCGATCGGAAACAATCTTTCCATGCAAGACCTCCCTTCTAATTAAAGTATACACTCTATACTATACTATAGAGTCAAGCGCTTTTTATTCAATGCCGAAGCCGCTTCAGAAACCGCAAGATTTTATAAAGTTTTAACCGTTTGAAACTCGTGAAAACCCTCCGGCGACTTGCGGGTTTTATCCGTTATGTCATGCTTAGATGAATTACACATATACAAAGGATTCAAAAAACGCCGGTTCGACCAGCAAAAACCCGCGGTTTTACCCCTTATTTAAAATTGACAGTATTATCGAAGTATTATAAGATTGAAAAAATTCTTCCAAGAGGAGCGCCCGCAATTACCGATTTTCCTAAAAATATCCTCGTCGCCAACTTCAACGCCGCATGGAACCAGCAAATGGCGCATCTCCTTAACAGGGTCGAATATAACGTATTTACCGTAACGACCTCCTATGAGATGTTCAAGGTTACTACCGGGATAACACCGCACCTCATCCTGCTCGACCTGCGGATGCCGTTAGTGGCAGGGATGACATGCCTTGAAAAGCTCAGAAGCAACAAGGGGTTGAACGCGATAAAGGTCGTCATGGTATCCACGGCAGCCGACCTTCCGTCCCTTAAAGAGACGCTTAAAAAAGGCGCTCAGGCGTACATAATAAACCCGATAAAACCCACCGAGCTTTACACGACCATACACGGGCTTATAGAGCCCCACCCGAGGAAGTGTCTGAGGCTCAGGGTCATATTCAAGGCCGCCGTAACCTCAGGCAACATGATGTGGCGCCTCTATGCCACCGTCATATCCGAAAACGGCGTATTCATACGCACGGTCAATCCCCTGCCCGAGGGCACAAGCGTCCACCTCTCGCTCGAACTCCCCAGCCCCAAGCCCATAGAGCTTGACGGCACGGTCGTCTATGCGGTAAAACTCGACAAAAACAGCCTCATGGAACCCGGGATGGGGATAAAGTTCGTAAACGCCCCTGAAAAGATAACTCACGGTATCAGAAAATTCATCGAAAACGACCTTATGTGTGAGTTCGATCGAGAGGCGTTCATTTAACAACGGTTATCGGTGAACGGTGAAGGGGTATCGGTAAAAGCAAAAACACCTTCTGTTTTCAAAGGTTTTTATATGCTCTGTCCCAACTGCAAAAGATACAACGTTTCAACGGTAGAGGTATGCGGCGCGTGCGGCACGGCGCTGCCAGCCCAAGAGACGCATTCGAGGCCCATTGAATACAACCCGCCTGTCGAGGCGCAGCCCGCGTCCGCCGCCCCTTTAAAAAAAACCGGCGTGCCGCTCATATTGCTCCTGTCTTTACTTACGATGGGGATATATTATCCGGTATGGTTCATCACCCAGTTGGAATCGCTCAACGCCATGAACTCGACCGTCAAACTCAAAAAAGGCGCGTTCATCACGGTAATAATACTTTTCGCGCTGAGCGTCGTCGCGGCCTTCGCGTCAATCGGGCTTGAAGGAAAAGCGGACGCGGCCCGCGCCCTCGACCTCATGTCGCGGTTTTTAAACATCGCGGGAGGGATTATACTCCTCGTGGAATCCTTCCACGTGAAGCGGATACTCTCCGAGCACTTCAACACAAAACTCTCCGGCGCGGCCACTTTTTTCTTCAACGTGCTGTATCTTCAATACAAGATAAACAGGCTCTGAGGGGGGAATCCCCCCCCTCGTTTGCAAACATGTCCTCGTGAAAACGGGGAGATGGGGCAAGGGGGGGGTTATGAATAAGGGGGCTGAAATGATTATACGGGACTTACGCCGGTTTGCGCCGCGCGCGGCGTTTATCGCCGCGACTTTTTTTGTTATTTTGAGCCTTGCCCTTCACGTTTCATCAAGTCATGCCGCCGAAAAAAATAAAGCCGGCGGCTCCGGCGGTGTCCTGGAAACGTTAGGCATGGCGCTTGTGGGCAGCGACGACAGCGGGCTGCGCTATCACGACAAGCGCGCTAACGCGGAGATAATCATACCGCCGCGCTATCATGTCGTAGCCGCGAAACAATCCACGCAGGTAAGCTACGACTTCGGCATCAAACACGATTCCGAGAACTTCGAGGTGCGCGTGCGTTATGACACCCCCGACAAGGTGCCCGCGATGGTTCCCGAGACATGGGCGCTGACCATGATGTTGAACATCAACGGTGGCAACGGCGATGAAAAGGAGTTGACCGCCTTCGCCCCTTTTCCGCCGCAGGCTGTAAGGGAGGAGTTTGGCGCTGACTGGGGTTTTTCATCCATGCCTTTTGACACCGGCAAACGCGACCCGGCATGGGCTATCTACGGGGCTTGCCAGCTTAATCAGGTCTATAAAAACAAAGCCGGGGTTTACACCATGTTCCGGTGTTTTGACCCGCCAGACAATGACCCGCAAAAACTCATGGATCTAATAATGGAGTCTTTCCACGTCGTGAGGTTCAAATAATAAGGGATTAAACGGCTCAAGCACACTCGTACCGCACGACGCCCACGGCCGTTATGGCCGAGGTCTCGACGCGCAGGATGCGCGGCCCGAGGCTTACGGGGACAAACCCGGCGGCCTTTGCGGCCTCCATCTCGTCTTCCTCGAACCCACCCTCGGGGCCGGACAGGATACAGACTCCTCTTTGCAGTTTCTCCCTTTCAACTGAAATAATTTTTTTAAGACTCGGAAGCCCAACCCTTTTCCAGAGCGCGATCTTGACAGCCGCTTCCGATGAAAACCCAATCGCCCCTTCAAAACTTGTATGGTCCAAGACCTGCGGTATGGTCGCCCGTCTGCACTGCTTGGCGGCCTTCAAGGCAACGTCCCGCCATCTGTGGGATTTTTTCTGTTTGGCTTCGCGTTCTTCGAGGGATGCGGATTTGGCGGATTTGAAGGGAACGATGCGATCTACGCCGAGTCTGTCGTTTTTTGTATTATAAGCTCCATCCGCTCCTTGTCGGGCATGGCCTGAAGGAGCGTTATGTCGGGCTGCTCGCCCCCGGACGCCAACATGTCCTCGAAGACCAAAAGCTCGGCGCTGCCATTCTTAATCTTAATCACCCGCGCGCGGAAAAGCCCGCCTTTGGCGTCAGCGACGGTTACGGCCTCACCGGGCCGAAGCCGCCGCAGCAAAAGCGCGTCAAAGGCAGTCCCTTTGACGACGCGGCTTTCGTTGAGGCTCACATCGCCTTCGAGCGACACCTTACCCATGCAGCGCATAATTTATAATACCCCCCTTTTCTAAAGGGGGGGGCGGGGGGGATTTTACAAACCGCTTGCCTGTTTCCGGGAATTGATATAACCTGAAATGCGCCTTGAATTTTAGCATTTTTCCACAGGTTGAATCAACGCAAAAACCGTTCCAACGCAAAAACCGTAATTTATGGGCAGAGCGTCTAAAAAAAGCGTCTCCGTAATGATACAGGGGACTTCTTCGCATGTCGGCAAAAGTCTGCTCGTTACGGCCCTGTGCAGGATTTTTGCGGACATGGGCCTTCGCGTTGCGCCTTTCAAGGCCCAGAACATGTCCTTGAATTCCGCCGTAACCCCTAATGGGGGCGAGATAGGGCGTTCCACCGCGCTGCAAGCCCTTGCCGCCTTCATACCCCCGTCCGTTGATATGAACCCCGTGCTCCTCAAACCTTCCTCGGATTCAAAATCTCAGGTGATAATCCACGGACGGGTCTGCGCGAACATGACCGCGGCCGAGTATCATTCATTCAAAAGTGACGCGATGCAATCAGTCTCCGAGAGCTTTGACCGGCTCAGTAATGCTTACGACGTAATCGTCATGGAAGGCGCCGGAAGCCCGGCCGAGGTCAACCTGCGGGCTAACGACATCGCCAACATGGGTGTTGCGCTCATGACGAATTCTCCGGTGATAATCGCGGGCGACATTGACAGGGGCGGGGTGTTCGCGTCGCTTGTCGGCACGCTTGAGTTGATATCCAAAAAAGAAAAAAAACTCGTCAAGGGCTTTATCATCAATAAATTCAGGGGCGATATTTCGCTTCTTACCCCCGGACTGGGGTTTCTTGAAAAACGCGCGGGTCTGCCCGTCATCGGGGTCGTGCCTTATTTAAACGGACTAAGGCTGCCTGAGGAAGACTCCGTCTCACTTGATACCATCCGTCCCGCGCCCGGCTTCAATTGGTCTTCAAATAAGACCGTTAAAATCACGGTCATAAGGCTGCCGCGTATCTCGAACTTCACGGACTTCGACCCGTTTATGACCGACTCGGACGTCGAGATAAAATTTATTGATGAACCCTCATGCGCGCAAGGCGCTGACATAATAATCATCCCGGGTTCCAAAAATACGATAGAAGACCTCGCGTGGCTCAAGGGGTGCGGTTTTTCCGGAGCAATCGAAAAAAACAAAGAACGCGGCGGCACGGTTATCGGCGTCTGCGGCGGTTTTCAGATGCTCGGCAAAAGCGTCTCTGACCCGCGCGGGGTCGAATCCCGGTTGAAACGCATCGAAGGGTTGGGGCTGCTCGAGGCGCACACCGTGCTTGCAAAGAAAAAAAAGACCTTTGAGGTCAGCGCCAAGACATCAGTGCTGCGCGGCGCGTCGTTTGAAATCAAAGGCTACGAAATACATGCCGGAGAAACTAAGTGCAAAGACAGACCGTTTGCGCGGATAACGAAAAGGGGCGCCGCGTTTGTCTCTGTCGCGGACGGCGGGGTGTCTCCCTGCGGCAGGGCCTGGGGCACTTACATACACGGGATATTCGACAACCGTGATTTTAGACGCGCGCTGCTCGATGGTGTAAGGGGGACACAGGGGTTGGCGCAGGCAATCAGCCCTAAAGGTTTGGGCCACAACGAGGCCGTCGAAGGCTCGATTACCGCGCTCGCAAAGACCGTAAAGGAAAATCTCGATATGGCGCGGCTTATGGAGATAATGGGGCTGAAGCGATAAGCGGTTACCGGTGGACGGTTATCGGTGAACGGCAAAGACAACACAAGCAAAACGGTTATCCGTTACCGATAACCGATAACCGACAACCGATTACGGTCTTTAGACGATTATCTCCTTAATCTCCCTCATGTCGTCAATCACCGCGTCGCAGGCTGTCAATTCAACTCTATCCCTAAAACCCCACGTTACCCCCACGGTAAATGCCCCTGCCGCTTGTCCCGCCTCACAGTCAATGGGACTGTCTCCCACCACTACGGCCTTAACCGGACTTACCCCGGCGGACGCTATCACCGCCTCCACCGGCTCAGGGTGCGGTTTTCTGTTTGGGTATGAATCCCCGCCCACGACCGACATGAACGCGTCTCTTAGCCCCAAAATCGTTAAAATCTTATCGGAGAGTCCCGCCGGTTTATTCGTTACACAAGAGAGTTTTTTGCCCCTTGCCCTGAGCCAATCGAGCGTCTCCATTACCCCCGGATAAACGTGCGTGTCAACGACAAGACGGCCGGCGTAGAACTCCAAAAATTTAAGCCTCCCCTCGTCTATCCTCGAAGGAGGCTCCTTGGGCATGAGCCTTTCAAGGAGGTTTTTAACGCCCCAACCGATGTCTTTTTTTATTTCTTCAACTCCGCGAGAAGGGTATCCGAACGAATTGAGCGTCTTATTGGCGCACCACGCGATATCCGCGCTTGAGTCAATAAGCGTGCCGTCAAGGTCGAATATTACGAGGTCTGCGTCTATCTTTTTAAGGGTTTCCATGTTTATTAGCCGCGCCGCAAGCGCCCTAAATTATCAGTATAACACGGCAGAGGTGTAAATCAGCCCCAAAAAAAACATCCCCTCTATCCCCTCCTTGACAAGGAGGGGATAGAGGGGATGTTGCATAATCCGCCCCGCGTGGCATAATAAAAGTAGAGGGTTAATCATGCCCGCCTTTTCTTGTAAAAGGATCTCAGAGGGAATATAGGAGGGTGGATTAACGATACCCTCTCCCCTTGGGGAGAGGGCTGGGTAAGGGGGATGGTTATGTTTGACATTAAATGGCTTGAAAGTCTGGAACTCGCGCAAAGGGAGATTGCCTCAACCAACAGGCTCGTCTTCCTCTTCTTCCACGACATTGCTTGCGGAGGGTGCGAGAAGACCAAGACCAACACGTTTACGCACCCTTCGGTCGTCGAGTTCATAAGCGGCGCATTTGCCGCCGTGAACTTCAACGTAACCGAGTCTCAGGAGATGACGGCAAGATATAACGTCGAGTGGACGCCGACGTTCATCATCGCGGACGAGCACGGGAGGGAATTGGAGCGTTGGGTTGGGTATCTGCCCCCGGAGGATTTTCTATGCCAGATGCACCTTTCCATGGGGCTTGCGGATATTCATATAAAGCGGTTCAAGGATGCGGAGTCCGCCTTTGAGTGGATACTTGATTACAACCCGAACGCCGACGCCGCCCCGGAGGCGCGCTACTTCATGGGGGTCGCGCTCTACAAAGACAGCGGCGACGATGAGCATCTCAAAAGGACTTGGGAGGCCATGAACCACAGGTATCCGGGAAATTTCTGGACGAAAAAAGCCTCCGCATGGTCGCACTGACTCTGCGCGCCTCGCGTTTTTACCTTATTGTCCGAAAAAGAAGCCCGGCGACGCTCCTTTACAAACCTCCCCGCGTTTGATAATATTTTCCCGGCGCTGTATCCCTTTCAGATGAAGCGGATACGGACACCGGGGTACGTTCATGCTCAGAAAACCTTGCGTTGCCGGACGTTTCTATCCCTCAGACAAGACCCGCCTTAAAGACACGGTCGAGGGGTATCTTGTTGCAAATTTCACAAAGGAAAAAGTCGTTGCGTTGATGGCGCCCCACGCGGGATACGTCTTTTCCGGGCACGTGGCAGGGGCCGTCTACTCGCAAGCGCTTATACCGGACAACGTCGTGCTCATAGGGCCGAACCACACGGGACTCGGGGCGAACGCGGCCTTGATGTCTTTAGGCGCGTGGGAGACGCCCTTGGGGGACGTAGCCGTGAATGAAGACCTCGCTGCCCTCGTACTCGACGCCTCGCGTCTTTTCAAGTCCGACCCTGCGGCGCATCTGATGGAACATTCTCTTGAGGTGCAGCTGCCGTTTATCAAAATAATAAACAAGGCCGCCACGATTGTTCCGATAACCGTAATGAGGGCCGCGATTGCCGAGTGCATTGAACTCGGAGGGGCGATTGCAAAGGCAATCGCGGGATACGCGAAAGAGACGCTCATAGTCATAAGCTCGGACATGAACCACTACGAACCCGATAAAAAAACGCGCATGAAGGACTCAATAGCCATAGAGCGCGTGCTTGCGCTTGACGCCGAGGGGCTTTACAAGGTGGTGGAAGAAAAGGACATATCAATGTGCGGCGCAGTCCCTGCCGTCATCGCCCTTTTCGCCGCGAAGAAACTCGGCGCGAAAAAAGGCCGCCTCGTCAAATACGCGACGAGCGGCGAGAGGGGCGGCGGGATGGAGCAGGTCGTGGGTTACGCGGGGATAATCATAAACTGAGGGTTTTTCCGACATGCTCGATTACCTTGCCATATTCAAAAAATTCAATGAAAAGCGCATCAGATATATCGTAGTCGGGGGGCTTGCGATCAACCTCTACGGTATTCCGAGGATGACCTATGACATTGATATCCTCCTTGACCTTGATGACAAAAACATAAAAAAGTTTCTGCTGCTGTTGAAGGGATGGAGTTTCAAGCCGCGAGCGCCGGTGGACATCATGGATTTCGCCATAAAAGAAAAGAGGGAGGACTGGATAAAAAACAAAAACATGAAGGCCTTTAATCTCGTAAACCCGGACTGGGCGATTTCAGAGATAGACGTCGTAATAGACGCGCCGGTGCAGTATGAAAAGGCCCGCGAGGACATGAAGCGCATAATGCTTCAAGGCGTCGCCATTCCGGTGATATCAATTGACGGACTTATGAAAATGAAGCAAAAAACCGGCAGGCAACAGGATTTGTCCGACATAAGATACCTGAGGAAATTGAAAAAATGAGGAAAACCAAGCATTGCGGTTTTGATTATTACCTGAGCAAGGATATGATAAAAAGATATTGCGAAAAGCCAGTGGAGACCAGGCTCAAGTGGCTCTACATGGGCAACCTCCTGCGCATGGGCTACGCCAAAAAGATCGTAAAGATTCAGGACGAGTTCAGACAGGCCGGCAAATCACGATGATATTAAGGAGGTCTGAACTTTGACCGTCAGGACACGTTTTGCTCCAAGCCCAACGGGGTATCTCCACATTGGAGGGGCGCGCACCGCGCTTTTTAACTGGCTCTTTGCCCGCCGGAATAACGGCCAATTCATACTCCGCATAGAAGACACGGACGCGGCGCGCTCGACCGAGGAATCCATTCAGGCCATATTGGACGGCATGAACTGGCTCGGCCTCGCGTGGGACGAGGGGCCGTTTTTTCAGAGCAAGATGTTTGACGTCTACAGGAAGCACGCGGCAGGTCTCCTTGAAAAAGGGTTTGCCTACAGGTGTTTTTGCGCGCCCGCGGAGTTGGAAGCCCGGCGCGAGGCCGCGCTAAAAGCCGGTAGACCCCCCATGTACGACAACAGGTGCAGGGAGAGGAAGGACGCGCCGGACGCGCCTTTCGCCGTCAGGTTCAAATCGCCGACGACCGGCTCCACCATCTTCAAGGACGAAATAAAAGGCGTCATAAACTTCGACAATTCCGCCATCGAAGACCTCGTGATACTCCGAAGCGACGGCACGCCCACGTATAATTTTTGCGTGGTCGTTGACGACGCAACGATGGGAATAACCCACGTCATACGCGGGGACGACCACATAAACAACACGCCCAAGCAGCTGCTCATCGCAAAGGCCCTCGGGTGCGTCCCGCCGGTCTTCGCGCACCTGCCGATGATACTCGGCTCGGATAAGGCGCGGCTCAGTAAACGCCACGGCGCAACCTCGGTCATGGCCTACAAAGACATGGGAATCCTGCCCCACGCCCTCGTGAATTACCTCGCCAGACTCGGCTGGTCTCACGGGGACCAAGAAATATTTTCCCTCGCCGAGCTTATCGAAAAATTCTCGTTTGAAAACTGCGGGAAATCATCGGGCGTTTTCAACCCGGAAAAACTCCTGTGGCTCAACCAGCATTATATAAAAGAGACGAAGGCCGAAGAGTTGGCGGGTCTTGTGCTGCCGTTTCTTGAGGCGCGGGGCGTCAATGCAACGGAAGATACCAGACTACCCAAGATAATCAAGACCCTCAAGGAGAGGTCAAAGACTTTGGTCGAGATGTGCGACGGGGCGCTTTTTTATTTCAAGGAAAAGGTAGAGTATGACGGACAAGCCGCAGCCAAATTTTTACTGCCTGAGACCATTCCTCTCTTTAAGATTCTAATCGAGAGGCTCGGCGAGGCTTCGGGATTCAGCGAAAAGACAATCGCCGAGGTCTTTGATTCGGTCATCGCGGAAAAAGGCATAAAACTCGGCAAGCTCGCGCAGCCCGTTAGGGTCGCGCTCACAGGAGGAAGCATAAGCCCCGGCATATTCGAGATGATGGATGCGATGGGAAAAGAAACGGTTTTAAAGAGGCTCAAAGACGCGGCGAAATTTATAGAAAAAAAACGTGAGTCGTGAGTCGTAACGGCGGCAATTCACGTCTCACGGCAGTCGCGATTCACGGCCGTTACTCGAAGGTTATCTCCCTGATGTTTTTCCCCAATATTCTGAATGTCCCGTAACTCGTAACGCCTTGCAGCTTTGCGTCATTTAAAAACGTTACGGTAACAACGTCGCCGCTTCGGAGCGTTATCTGAAAATCGCTCTTATCGGCGCCGGCGGCGCCTACGGAAACAACCTTTTTGATCTTGTCAAACGCGACGGTAACGGTGCCCTTGCCCCGCGTCCCGATAAAGAACGTAACGCCTTCCCAAGTCGCGTGATGTATCTTGGTCGGTATATCCTGATCGTCTCTTACCGTGGCCTTGAAATCCACATCAGGGGTGGGGACCTCTCCGGTGGGCGTCTTGCCCATGCCGACGGCCAGCGCCCAGAAGAGCATTAAGCAAACAAGCCTTCCAAAAAACACCTTCATCACAAACACCTCCGCAGAAGTGATTTTCTTTCATTATGTTTTTAACCCCGCAAAATGTCAAGGGATATAGTTTAGAAGACGGGTATCCGTTCTTGACGGCTTTACCGATAATCATTATTTGACACATCATTCGACCTATAGCAACTAAAATTGTTGACACGGCAGGTCATATACGGTATATCTGAAGTTACGCATAAAAACGACTTAAATCAGTAAGGTTGCGGCAAACAGGATATAAGATGCCTTTTTGTCCATCATTATGAGAACTACTTCGCATTGAAGTGTTTTTTTGGATGCCCGGTGTAATCCCTGCGTTCGACGGTCCATGAGAGGTCATCCGCCATGAAGATTAAACACAAATTCCTCGTTGTATTCGTAATCCTCATCCTCGTCTCCCTTAGCATAACGTCCTACGTAAACTTCTCCATTACCGAAGACGCGGTAGTTGAAAACGCGTTGAAGTCAATGAGCAACGAACTCACGCTCATATCCGCGGACGTGGACGCATTTCATGAAAAGGCCAAGAGCGAACTCGTCTTCGGGATAGAGTATCCGGTCTTCAAGGAATACTTTTCTTTAAAAGAGACAAAGGTCGGCAACAGGGTTGACAAGGATAAGGTCATTCAATTCACCGCGGCGCAAAAAAAGCTCAAGGAAAAATTGGATGCATGGACGCTCTTCATACAGAGCAAATTCCCGATAGCAGAGACGTGCGTCATTGACGCAAAGGGTCAGGAGCATACGAGAATTACCTACGGGAAGGTCGCACCTGACAAAGATTTCTCTCCCGATGAAAACACCGCGCCTTTCTTCGCGCCCACGTTAAAACTCGCAAAGGGCGAGGTCCACGTCCAGTATCCTTACATGTCGGAGGACGCGCAAAAGTGGGTCTTCGCGTATACGTCTCCGATAGTTCTCGACGACGGCACAATGCCCGCCTTTTATCACTTCGAGATACCGCTTGAATATTTTCAAAAACTCCTTGAGGGGAAACACTCCGGCAGGACGTTGGTAATAGACCCGTCGGGCCTTATAATCGCGGACAGCAGGCAAAAGATAGAGACCGCGTTTAAAAAAACCGATTCTCCGGATGCCGACAAACAACGCCTCAAAGACTATCTGCCGCAAGTCAATTCAATATCAAAAAACGCCGATTTTGAAAATATAATGAAAGAGATGGTCTCCGGAAAGGCGGGCGACGGCGTTTTTAACGACGGCGGAGAAACCAGATACGTCGCCTACAAAAGGCTTACAACCTTCGGTTGGAGCGTGGCGCAGATAAAATCATACTCGGAGCTTCTTGAGGGAACGTCATCGCTGTCGGCGATAAAACAAACCATCGTCATTTCCGTCATACTCGCGCTGTCCGTCTCGATTGTCGTCATATACATAATCTCCGGAAAGATTACCAAACCGCTCCGCGCGCTCACCGACGCCGTGGGGCACGTGGGCAAGGGAGATCTAAGCGTAAAACTTCCAAAAATAAAATCCAGGGACGAAGTCGCGCAGCTCTATAACGCGATGCAGGACATGGTGGACAGGTTAAAGGAGATGATAGTGGCCGTCGAGAACATCTCCGACAAGGTCGAGGGTTCAAGCCGGCAGATAAAGGGACTCACCGTAAACATGGCCGGCGGCATGGAGGATCAGGCCAATAAGGCCACACAGATAGCCACCTCGTCCGAGGAGATGTCGGCCACCATCACCGAGATAGCTAAAAACTCCACGTCCATAGCGGATACCGCGGTGATGGCCACCAACCTCGCGCATAACGGAGAGGCCATAGTCGCAAAATCAATCGAAGAGGTCAGGGCAATCTCCATGATGGTGGAGGAACTTGCGCGCAACATCCAAACGCTCGGCGACCGCTCCAAAGAGATTGGCAACATCATCGGGGTCATAAACGAAATCGCGGAGCAGACAAATCTGCTTGCCCTGAACGCGGCCATAGAAGCGGCAAGGGCGGGAGATCAAGGGCGCGGGTTCGCGGTCGTCGCGGACGAGGTAAGGAGTCTGTCGGAGAGGACGGCTAAATCAACGCTCCAGATTGACGGGATGATAAAATCCATACAGAACGAGGTCAAGAGCGCGGTTACCGCAATGTCGGAAGGGACGAAAAAGGCGGGCGCGGGCGTAAAGCTCTCGGCCGAGGCGGGAAAAGCCCTTGGCGACATAGTCGAGAGCGTAAAAGAACTTCACGTTAAGGTTGAACAGATAGCAACGGCAACGAACCAGCTCTCTAACGTTTCAGAGCAGATAAGCATGGACATCGGGATGGTGGCCTCGGTCTCAAAGGACACTAAAGACGGCACGGACATGATAACCGGCTCGGCCTCTACGCTTGCGGAACTTTCAAAGACGCTTCAAAACGCCCTCAGACGGTTTAAGATATAACGGCCGTGAACCGTGACCGTGAACCGTGAAAGGATTCGTTTTTACACGGTCAACGGTCACGCATCGCGGCCGTTACGGCATCCACAAATAAACGAACCTCATTCCAAACCTTTTCGTCATCGAATCCGCGTCAATATAGACGAGATTCACCATCGGCGGCCCGCCAACGGGGGCATAACCCCCCATGTTTGAATAGACGTTATTCCTGTAAGACGATGCGGGCGAGTAGGTGATAACCCGCGCCTCCTTTATGCCGGCCGCATTTTTGGCGGCCTCTACGGCGTCGTCGAGATACCCGAGCGAATCAATGAGCTTGAGCTCAATGGCCTGACTTGCGGAGTATATGCGCCCATCAGCTATTTTTTTAAGCTCAGGTTTCGTGAAACCAGCGAACTTCCTACCCTCCAAAATCACGTCGAGAAACCTGTCGTAGAGGCCGTCAATTACGGTCTTGAGTATTCTTTTGTCATCTTCAGTCATCGGACGTAAAGGGGAACCCATGTCTTTTTTGTCGCCGGATTTTATGGTCTGGTCCACAAGCCCGATTTTTTCCATCAGGCCCGAGGCGTTTACGTTATACGCGACGACTCCAATGCTCCCGGTAACGGTCGTGGGGTGGGCGATAATCTTATCCGCCGAGACCGCTATGTAGTAGCCGCCGGAGGCGGCAACGTCCATCAGTTCGGCAATGACGGGGATATTCTTTTTCTTTTTAAATTGTGTTATCTCGTGGCTGATGATGTCGCAGGTCGTAACCGTTCCGCCGGGCGTATTTATCCGTAAGACTATTGCCTTTACATGGCTGTCTTCGATGGCCATGTTCAGTTCTTCTTTTATCCTCGCGGTTATGTTCGGCGCGGTCTCGATGCCCATCATATTTTTATCATCGTCGCCGGTGATCATACCTGAGATGTCAATCACAAGCACCTTGTCTGCGCCTGCCCCGCCGATAGTTTTTTCCCTTCGCGGTTCTACGCCCGGAAGCGAGACATAGACGCAGCCCGAAAGAAAGATTCCGGCTAATAGGCTCAGGGCGGAAAAGAAAATATGGCGTTTTTTCATGGCGCAGACTCCTGATTTAAAACAGCCGGAATCGGCTGCTATGGCTCAGGCCTGAAGGCCTGAGCTACGAAATCCTGCCCATCTTGGTGAGAAAATCCCCAACCGCCACGCGCATCATGGCGCTGAGGTCCCACGCAGGCCCGAGTTTTTTTCGGTACTCCCTCACAATCTCATCCAGAATCTCCACCTGCTCGGCCTCGAGCATGACCGTTACCTCCGTGAATTCCCCGTCTCCATGCCCTGTCATCTGACGCCGCCCCGATTTTTGATTTTTTTAACGGCCGCGACCTCGACGTATTTTTTCTTTTTGTTCATGTGCCTGTTCATTATGTCGAGCACCTCTTTCGTATTATCGGTCAAAACTATGAAATCCATGTCCTCGGGAGAAATGGTTTTATGCTTGACCATCGTCTTTTTCAAAAAGTCCACGAGCGGACTCCAGTATTCCGCGCCAAAGAGGATGAGCGGGAAGGGATGTATCTTATGCGTCTGGATGAGCGTCAACGCCTCGAAGAACTCATCGAGCGTGCCGAAGCCTCCGGGCATGCACACATACCCGATGGCGTATTTGACGAACATGACCTTTCTTGCGAAGAAGTATTTGAAGTTAAGGGTCCTGTTCTGAAACTTATTTGGTCTTTGCTCTTTAGGCAGCACAATATTTAACCCTATGGAAAGGCCGCCCGCTTTTAAAGCCCCCCTGTTGGCGGCCTCCATTATGCCCGGCCCGCCGCCGGTTATGATGCTGTAGCCGTTCTTGGCGAGGAGCGCCGAAACCTCGACGGTTTTTTTATAGTATTTGCTGTTGCTGTTGAGGCGCGCGGAGCCGAATATCGAGACCGCCGGCCCGATGTCGGCCATCTCGTCGAAGCCCTCGATGAACTCGCTGAGTATCCTGAATAACCGCCACGTCTCTTGTCCTTTTAGGTCTTCCACCATTTAGGGTCTCCTTATTTTCTCGTTTGCCCCTGCCGCGCCTCATCATGCGCTCTTCCGATAATGCAATGAGTGCCAATCAATGACCTGACTGATCATTTTTTGATACGAGGTATGCTGCTTTTTAGCCTCTTTTTTGAATAAATCAACGCTCGATTTTTTCAAGACGATAGTTACTTTTACATTTTCTTCTTTCAATATCAACTGGTCCGGCGCAGGGAAAAAATCCTTAATGACCCTCACCTCACCCATTGGTTCATCGGTATATCTTGTTTTGTTTTTCATATAACCCCTACTCCCACTCTATCGTCGAGGGCGGCTTTGAGCTTATGTCGTAGACGACCCTATTAACGCCCCTCACCTCGTTGATTATCCGCGTTGAAATCCTTCCCAAGACTTCATACGGCAGCAGCACCCAGTCAGCGGTCATGCCGTCAACGGATTCAACGGCCCTCACGGCAATGACGTTCTCGTATGTCCTCTCGTCGCCCATCACGCCGACGGTCTTGACCGGCAGGAGCACGGCAAAGGCCTGCCAGATTGCATTGTAAAGCCCGGCCTTTTTTATCTCCTCAAGGACGATGAAGTCCGCTTCCCTCAGTATATCACACCTCTTTTTAGTAACCTCTCCGATTATGCGGATGGCAAGGCCGGGGCCCGGAAAAGGCTGGCGGGCGATTACTTCGTCCGGCATCCCGAGCTCCCTGCCCAACACTCTTACCTCGTCTTTGAAAAGCTCTCTAAGCGGCTCGACGAGTTTTAATTTCATCTTTTTCAAAAGCCCGCCGACGTTGTGATGGCTCTTTATGGTTGCCGAAGGCCCCTTGAACGAAACGCTCTCTATCACGTCGGGATAGAGTGTCCCCTGAGCGAGGAATTTCACGTTTTTTATCTTGCGCGCCTCGTCCTCGAAAACCCTTATAAATTCGTTGCCGATGAGTTTTCGTTTACGCTCAGGGTCGCTAATACCTTTTAACTTTTTTAAAAACCTCGTTGATGCGTCAACCGCACGGATGTTCATCTTAAAATTTTTGCGCAGCGTGGTCTCGACCTTTTCAGCCTCGCCTTTACGCAAGACCCCGTTATCTACGAATATACAGGTGAGATTTTTGCCGACGGCCTTGTGAACAAGCGCCGCGGCAACGGCCGAATCAACCCCGCCGCTTATGCCGCAAACGACCTTTTCGCCGCCAACTTTGCTTTGTATGTCTTTAACGGCCGTATCAATAAATGACTTCATGGTCCAGAGAGGCTCGCATCTGCAAATCTTAAACAGAAAATTCCCGATAATCTTTGCGCCCTCCGGCGTGTGCGCGACCTCCGGGTGGAACTGCACGCCGAATATCATCTTGTCCGCGCTCCTCACCGCGCAGTTGGGCGTGTTGCCGCTCCTTGCGAGCGCCGTAAAACCGTGCGGCATTGCTTCAACCTTATCGCCGTGGCTCATCCAGACTTTTATTCTATCCGGCAGACCGTTCAAAAGGTCTTCCTTGCCGGCCACCTCAAGCGCCGCCTCTCCGTATTCCCTCTCCTCAGACCTCTCCACCTTGCCGCCCAAGACCTTTGAGATGAGCTGCATCCCGTAACAGATGCCGAGGACCGGGATATTGAGTTTGAAAATTTCCTTTTCAAGCATCGGTGCCTTTTTATCGTAGACCGAAAATGGAGAGCCGGAGAGGATTATGCCTTTTGGGTTGAATGATTTGACGAACTCCATCCCAACGTTAAACGGATGTATCTCGCAATAGACCTTTGCCTCTCTCACCCTGCGCGCTATGAGCTGCGTGTATTGAGAACCGAAATCCAGTATGAGGATTTTTTGCTTATGAAGGTCCATGAGATTTTTCACTCGACCTTATAATTCGGCGCTTCTTTGGTGATGGTAACGTCGTGAACGTGGCTTTCGCGCAGTCCCGACGCGGTTATCGCAACGAAGCGTGCTTTTTTATGAAGCTCGGAGATAGTCCGCGCCCCGCAATATCCCATACCGGCCCTAAGCCCTCCGACTATCTGAAATATGGTTGACGATATCGGGCCTTTGTGCGGAACCCTGCCCTCGATGCCCTCAGGGACGAGTTTAAGCTCACTCTCGACGTCTTCTTGAAAGTATCTGTCTTTGCTGCCTTTTTTCATGGCTTCAATGGAACCCATACCCCTATATACTTTAAACGTTCTGCCCTGATAGAGAATGGTTTCACCGGGGCTTTCATCCGTTCCGGCAAAGAGACCTCCTATCATCACCGAGTCCGCGCCGGCGGCAATCGCCTTTGTCACGTCGCCGGAAAATTTAATCCCGCCGTCGGATATTACGGGGATGCCCTTTTTCCTCGCCAAATTTTTTACCTCGCTCACGGCGCTCACCTGCGGGACTCCGATGCCCGTCACTATCCTCGTGGTGCAGATGGACCCCGGCCCGACGCCGACCTTCACTGCGTCTACGCCCGCCTTTATAAGGGCCGCGGCTGCTTCCGGCGTTGCTATGTTTCCCGCGATAAGCTCGCAATCAAAATTCTTTTTCGTGGATTTTAGCGCGTCAAGCACACCCTTGCTGTGTCCGTGCGCCGTGTCAATCACTATGCAATCCGCCCCGGCCTTCAACATGGCCTCTATGCGCTCCTCTCTGTCGAACGACACGCCGACCGCGGCCCCGACCATTAAACGTCCGAGCCTGTCCTTGCAGGAATTCGGATACCTCTCCCTCTTCTCGATGTCCGTTACCGTTATAAGCCCCTTCAACCGCCTCTTTTTATCCACGACCGGAAGTTTTTCTATTCTGTGCCTGTGGAGTATCTCCTTGGCCTTTTCAATGGTTATGCCGACCGGCGCAGTTACGACGTCAACAGTCATTATTTCGGATATCTTTCTCTTGGGGTTTTTCTCGAATCTTAAATCCCTGTTGGTGAGGATGCCGATGAGGACGCCGCCGTCCCTCACAATCGGAAAGCCGGAAATCTGCTCGGCCTTCATTATCTCAAGCGCGTCCTCAAGCCTCTGATCCGGGTGCAGGGTGCGCGGGTTCCTGATGATGACTGATTCGTATTTCTTTACCTTGTCCACCATCGCGGACTGCTCCTCGATGGTAAGATTTTTGTGTATTATTCCAATCCCGCCCTCAGAAGCGATGGAGATGGCCATGCGGGTCTCCGTTACCGTGTCCATGGCGGAGCTCATGAGCGGGATATTGAGCCTTATCCTTCCGGTCAGTTGAGTGGAAAGATCAACGTCTCTCGGAAGGGTCTTTGAAAAAGCCGGGACAAGGAGCACGTCGTCGAAGGTGAGCGCGCTTTTAATCTTCATCTCCGTCATAAAACCTCCTTTAACCGGTTATCGGAAATTAGTTTAAGTAAGGATACCTTAACTGATACCCGCTAACCGATAACGCCTTTAATTTTGAGCCTGTCAATTATGTTGCCTTCAAGAAGTCCCGCGTCGCTCACGACCACCAAATCAAACCCGAACATATCCATGACAAGGAGCGTTATGGCTGAGCCGGGTATTATAAGGTCTTCCCTCCCCTTTTCAAGCGAGAGCACGGATGAACGCTCGGCAAGACTCATACCGAGCAACTTTTTATACAACACGGCTATCTTTTTTTTCGTCAGAACATAATTATTTATCCTATCCCTGTCGTAGACCTGCATATCCATATCGAGCGCGGCGAGCGTCGTTATCGTGCCTGCGGTGGCGACGAGCGCGGCGCCGCCGCCCGCCGAATACCCTGACACGCCGGAATTTTCCATCTGAGACTTAAGCCCGGTTAAAACCCCCTCTATCTCTGTTTCAAGACCCTTGATGTCGTCTCCTGACGGAGGGTCGGCCGTGAGATATTTTTCCGTAAGATGCACGACACCCATCTCCATGCTCCACGCGGCAACAAGAGGGGTATCCCCTATCCGCTCATTTCCGTCAACCGCGATAAATTCCGTTGAACCGCCGCCGATGTCGAAGACAAGGATTTTTTTCGCGCTAACATTGAGGACGGATAGCACGCCGAGCAATGATAACCGCGCCTCTTCCTGTCCGTCTATCACCCGTATCTCAATGCCGCTCCTCTTGTAGACCTCTGATACGAACCATGCGCCGTTGCGCGACCTTCTCACCACGCTCGTTGCAACGGCCAAGATACCGTCCGCGTTCTTCTCGACAATGGTCTTTTTGAAATCGTCGAGCGCCGCAAAGGACCTTTGCGCTGCAACTAAGTCAATGCCCCGTTCCTCCGAAAAATTCCCTCCGAGCCTCGTTATCACTCTTTTGTGCGCAACGGGTTTGAGCTTGCCGTTTTCTCCTCGGTCCGCGATGAGAAGCCGCAAGGTGTTCGTGCCTATGTCAATGGATGCGTATCTCACTTATGCGCGGGGTTATTCCCGGTTGCGGGTAATTCGCCCTTTTCGGTTGCAATGGACAGACGCTCGGCGCCCGCGAGCCTTGCGGCGTCAAGCGCCCTTACGACGACGTTGTGAAAAGACATGCCGTCTGCCTTGATGATGACGTTTTTATCTCCCGTGCGTTCGAATTCGCGCTTCAAGAGCGCTTCGATGCCGTTCATCGAAACCTGAGCGCCGTTGAGGTCAACGTCCCCATCGGCGCTTATGGATATGACCGCGCCTTTACCCTTTTCAGCCCCTGAGGACACGGCCTTAGGCAGACTAACCTTAAATGATTCGGTGATGATGAGCGGGGCGGTTACCATGAAGATGACAAGGAGCACCAACATCACGTCCGTAAGCGGCGTGATGTTTATCTCGGCCATAGGCCGTTCACTATGCCCGTTTCGTATCTTCCAAGCCATCTTTGAGGGGTATCCCCTCTGCGCCGGGGGATAATATGTCATCTACAAACTCGATTGATGCCTTTTCCAAATTCAACGCATGTTTATTAATGGAGCGCACGAAATAGTTATATGCGATGACCGCCGGTATCGCGACAAAAAGCCCTGCGGCCGTTGCCACAAGCGCCTCGGCTATGCCGTCGGCAACCGCGGCAGGGCTTGCGCCTTGAGAAGCTGCAAGGCCGCTGAAGGCGTTTATGATGCCGAGCACCGTCCCGAAAAGCCCCACGAACGGGGCAGTTGAGCCTATGGTGCCGAGCACCCCGACGAACCTGTCGAGCTTGGCTATCTCCGTCCTTCCGGCCAATTCCATCGCCGACAAAACAGATTCCCTGCCGTTGCTTTTCTTTGCGTATCCAGAAAAATAGACTGAAAAGAGCGGCGACGGCCGTGAAGCGCAAAGACCCGCGGCTGCGGCAGGGTCTTTTACGGCGCGGGTCAGCTCGTCGCAAGACGACTCGAGGACTATCCTAAACCTTCTGAATGTCCAAGCCCTCTCTATCATAACCGCGATGGAGATTACGGAAAACAAAAGCAATATGACTACGGTTATGCCGCCCTTTGCGAGAAGCTCCATGAATGTGAGACTTGCCATTTGACGATTTGTTTATCTCCCTGTATAGTCCTTTGCGTATTCAATATAGTTGAGGGCAGATTGTTTTATCCGTTCTTTTTCTTCTTCCGTTACCCTGCGGACAACCTTCGCGGGCACGCCTACAACGAGACTGCCCGGAGGCACCTTCATGCCCTCTTTGACGAGCGCGCCCGCGCCGACGATACAGTCCTCTCCTATCTCGGCGTCGTCGAGCGCTATCGCCCCCATGCCGATAAGGCACCTGTCCTTGACGACGCAGCCGTGCAAGGTTACGTTGTGCCCGATGGTTATGTCGCTGCCGATTATCAAAGGGTATACGTCTTTCGTGACATGCAGCGTGCAATTGTCCTGAACGTTGGTGCGCTCGCCGATTCTAATGTAGTGCACGTCGCCCCGGACCACGGAGTTGAACCAGACGCTTGAGAACTCTCCTATCTCCACGTCGCCGATGACCCTCGCGCTCTCGGTAATAAAAACCGAGGGATGAACCTTGGGCATTATGCCTTTATACGGTATTAGCATTCCCTTGCCTTAATAAATTTTTCAATCTTAGCAGAAGAACACGTGAATCACAAACAAAAAGGAAGGTCGCTGTCCCGCAGGGGGATAAAGTCAGACATAAGGAAACTCTGATTAATTGCCCTCTGTTGTCATTCTGAATATAGGCTTAAAAGCCTTGAGCAAGCATAGACTTGTTCAACCCTTACTCGGCACAACGTTTAACATACTCCGCCAGACGTATTAAGTCTAACAGAGCGAAGCGAAGGATCTGTTTCTTCCTTGTCGTTCCGAGCGAAAAGCGGATTCTTCCCCATTCGCCGCGCTCAGGGCTAAAGGCTCACTCGCTCAGGATGACAAAAAAAAGAATAAATCAGAGGTTCACTAAAGGTCTGAGCTGCAGGGTGATTCACCCTTCGGGCGGCTTATGACCCATTACGCCTTCTTGAACTCTATCTTCAATATCCGCTTGGTAGTTTTTTTCACCTTGCACAGATCGCTCTGTTTGATGCCGGTCAGCCACAAAACCATCACTCCATCGCCTGAGACGACAAGCGGCGCATACAAACGCCGCGCAGTGGGTATCTTTTCCTCGATAAAAATTTCTTTTACCTTTTTGTGCCCCTTCATTCCAAATGGGACTATCCTGTCGCCGGGCATCATGGATCTGATACGCAACGCGCACGCGCCGTCCAAGTGATTTGCGCGGCATATTTCGTCATAATCGAAATATGCGGTTTCTGTTTCGCTCCGGGAAAAAACCGGGGGCTTATCCAACAGGGTCGCGGTGAATACCCCGTCTAACTCCGTGATGCCCGGGACCCGAAGCGTCAGGTTAAAACCGCGGGCGCGGGCTGGCGGAAAATTTGAAAAAATAATCCTGTCGTATTCCCGCTCGACCCAAACGCCCTTCGCATGAAAACCCGCGTTTGGCTTTGCTCCACGGAGCATCTTGATGAACGTCTCCACGTGACTCGAATTGGTGTCGGCCGCGCCGATAAGGTCTTCCGTAATCTTTACGAAAAAACGGGCCAAGACAGCCTGATGCGCGCTCCTGAGTTTCAAACGGTCGAGGACTATGACGCCTTTTTTCCTCTCAATCACGGTAAACTTCAGCGCCCGGACGGCGACCCCTGAGAGGTAATCGTCATCCGCCCTGAGTATCCGCGACTCCCTGCCAAGCGTTTCGATTATGTTCGGATTATATCGTTTTTTGATTATCGGCAGGAGATGCTGCCTGATGTCGTTCCTCAGATATTTTCCCGTGAGGTTGGAGGAATCCGTAACAAAAAGTATGGAATTTTCCTTTGCGAAACGCTCTATATCCGCCCTCTCTATTCCGATAAGCGGCCTGACGATAATGCCCCGCTTCGCCGGGATGCCCGACAGCCCGTGAAGACCGCTGCCCTTGAGAAACCGCATCAGAACGGTCTCCGCGTTATCGTCAAGGGTATGGCCCACGCATATCTTCGCGGCCCGGTATTTTACGGCGGTCTTGAAGAGAAAGGCGTATCGCATCGTCCGAGCGTGGTCCTGAACCCCGGAGCCGGACAGTTCCCCTTTCTTTAGGGTCGCGCCCGCGAACTTAAACCCTAATTTTGAAGCAATTCGCTTTACAAAGTTGAAATCCCGCAGCGACTCCCTGCCCCTGAGGTTGTGGTTCAGATGCGCGACTATAATCTTCAACCCGAATTCATCCTGCATGACCGCCAAGAGGCGCAGCATGACTATGGAATCGAGACCGCCGGATACGGCGCACACCACCGTGTCGCCTTTTTCAAGCATGGCGTGTTTAACGATAGTCTCCCTGACGGAAAGGGTTATATCCCCCTTCAAGCAGGCACGGCGGGTTTTGGGAGGGGTGGACATAAGACCTCATTAAGGCCGTGATGCGTGAATGGTGAAAAGGAAACGGCCGTTATGCTCACGCATCACGGCCGTTTTGTCCGTTCACGGTTCACGACTCACGCATCACGGCCGTTTTGTCCGTTCACGGTTCACGGCCTTTTACAATCTCGCTCTCGATGAAGGCATCAACGATGGCGGGGTCGAATTGGGTGCCGCGGCACCGCGCGATTTCTTCGCGCGCCATCTCGGGCGTAAGCGCGGTCCTATAAGGCCTTGTCGAGGTCATTGCATCATAGGTATCGGCTACGCAGAATATACGGGCCGCCTCAGGGATGTCCAAACCGGCAAGCCCGTACGGATAACCCTTCCCGTCCCAACGCTCGTGATGGTAAAGCACAACGGCCTTTTCTGCGGCCATGAGGTTCAGGGGTCTAAGTATCTCCTCGCCGCGCAGGACGTGGGACTTCATTATCTCCCTTTCGTCTATGCTAAATCCGCTCTTTTTAAGGAGTATCTCGTCCCTCACGCCTATCTTACCGATGTCGTGCAGGGGCCCGGCGTAACTGATGCTGTCGAGCACCACCTGCGGGGATTTAAAAGACTTTGCAATCTTGAGCGCATACTGGGTAACCCTGTTGGAATGGTCTTTAGTGTAAGTGTCTCTGGCGTCAAGGGCGTTTATGAGTGAATTCAAAGCGCCGATGATGCTTGATAAGATATTTTCCGAGAGGGCGATATTTTCGAGCTTCAAAGACGCCTTTGCGGCAAGGTTATTGAGGAGGGCCACCGTATCGGCGGTTATCTCTCCGGCGCTGTCCTTGCAGTTCAAGCCGACTATGGCGAGCACCTCTTTATTGATAATCATAGGGGCCAAAAGCAACGGCCTCCTCTTGCCCGTGCCCATGCCGTCCGAGACGAGGGGGATAAGTTCGTCGTTGTCAATCATCAGATACGAATAACCGCGCGTCCTTAAAACGCTCCTGAAAGGCTCCATCCCAGGGGTGAAACGCCTTCCGATTATCGCGCTGTCCCTAAACCCAGTGGCGGCGCGCGCGACGAAGTCCTTGCCGCCGGCCTCGGCGGTGAGGACAAACGCGCTGTCCGCGTCCGCTATAATCTGTCCGAGGTCCATGACCTTGCGGTATATGGCGTCCCTGTCGTTGCTCTCGTCGAGCGTCTCGCTGATGGTGTGCAGGACGGAGAGTTCCTTTATCTTGTCCTCAAGCCGCTTTCTCGCCGCCTCCGGCATGGAGCCTACGGCCCCGGACAACTTGCCGCCCCGCGCGCGCATCTCGGCCCTGATGACCTTTGCGCCGTCGGCGGCCCTTCTGACGCAAATTTCGAGTTCTTCGGCCTTAAATGGTTTGGGGAGGAAATCAACCGCGCCGTCTTTCATGGCCTCGACCGCGAGGTCAATGGAAGGATACCCAGTGATCATTACGACGGGGACGTGGGGGGCGGCCTCTTTGGCCTTGTGAAGCAGATCTATGCCTGACATGCCCGGCATGTTGATGTCCGCGAGCACGATGTCGTAGTCGTTGACCTTGAGGTCCGCGATCGCCGATTCCGCGCTCCTGAATTCCGCGACCTTCCACCCTTTTCGCGCAAGGATTTCCGAGACAGCCTCGCGCACGGCGTCATCGTCGTCAACGAGCATTATCCTGAATTGATCCGCGGGCGCTATGCCTACCTGCAAGTTGATGCTCCGGGGGTATTGCCCCATTCGATTGTGAGCTGAAAACGCGGCAGTTGCCGACGGCGGGGGGGTAGCCCCCTTGACCTTTACGCTTTTTTAGGAACGCCGGGCCTCTTTTGCGCAATCACGTTATCTTGACCGCCGGATTGGTCGAGCGCTATTTTTAGGGCTGAAATCTCGGCGTGCGCGCTCCTCAAGTCATTGAGGAGCGACTTATTGTGAGAGGCGAGCGACAAACGCTCGGATGCGTTTCTTATCACGACCATCAACTCATCGAGGCTGAAGGGTTTGGCTATGTAGTCATAAGCGCCCGCGTTGATGGCCTTTACGGCTGTTTCAATTGTAGCATAACCTGTGATGATTATCACGAGTATTTCTTTGTTTAGTTCCTTTATCTTCTGAAGCAGCGTGAGGCCGTCGAGAGCCGGCATCATAAGGTCGGATATCACGATGTCAAAATGCTCGCGCATGAGCATCAAGATGGCCTGCTCGCCGTCTTTGGCGTCGGAGACGGAAAAACCCCAGTTCTTTACCGCATCCCTGAGGACTACCCTTATGTCAGCGTCGTCGTCAACGATTAGTATTTTGAAATTAGATGTCTTCATAGAAGAATCTGCTGAGCGGAGCATCTGCTTCTTCCGCTGTCGTTCAGAACGGAGCGAAGAAGCGGCGGCCTCAATACAGCTTGATGCCCTGACTGAAAGCCTCATGGACGTTCTCTACGAGTTTTTTAAAACCCTTTTCGGCGATGCCGAGGGAGTCGCTTAAATTCTTCATCGTCGGGGGCATAACACCGGACGAGGGGATACCCCTTCCTCCTATGCCGAGGGTAAGACAAATCATGTCGGCAAAGGTTATGACCGTAACGAGGTTATACATATAACGCTCGTTTATAAATTCATCGGGGTTGTCGAATTTTTTCAGCAAAGCCGCGAGCGTCTCGGGAAACCCCCATTTCTTGACGATACCCGCGCCTGCATTGCGCTGGTTAAAGGGGGGTATCCCACCGTCGTCCGCAATGGGGTTATTGCGCGCCTCGGCGATTTGAATGGGGGTATCGCCGCGTTGCAGCCGTCCATAAAGCGCTGGGGCTTCGTTTATCAAGTAGACCATGCCCACGTCGTGCAGCAGCCCGCCGATAAAGGCGTCTTCGGGGTCTACAAGCTTGGTGTGCCGCGCGATTATGCTCGATGCGATAGCACAACCCATCATGGCGGTCCAGAGGAGTTCCTCGTCGCGTCCAAAACGCTTAAAGACGGCGCGCAGAGACGTTGCCACGACGATATTCCTCACCGCGTTGAAGCCGAGCCGCATTATGGCGTGGGTGAGGTCCGGCATGGTCTTGCCTCCGCCGTAAAAATCAAAATTGGCAATATTGAGTATCTTGGACGCGAGCGCGGCGTCGGCGGCTATGAGACGGCGCAGCTTCTCGACCGAAACGTCGGTATCGGACAAGAGGGACAAGACCCTCTGCGCCTTTTCCGGAAGGGAGGGCAAAGCCGCCGTAAATGGGGTAATTCCCCCCTTGAACGGAGGGATTACCCCGGCCGGGGGATGCCTCCCTTTGGGGTTATTCCCTCGCTGCGGCGTGTTTTGTTTAACGGTTTTCGGCATTATATATTTGGGAAACTCCGATTAATTCTACGATGTTGTCATTCTGAGCACATTCGCAACGCTTCAGTGTAAACTCCGCGAAGAATCTGCTTGTTTCGTTGCCGTTGAGGTGCGAAGCAAAAGCAGATCCTTCGCTTCGCTCAGGATGACAGAAAGAAAGTAAATTATCCTGAGCTTCCTTAGTGGGTATCCCCCTTGAGCATAGCGGCGGCGGACATCCCGGACGCGATGCCCTTCTCGACAGGCTCGGACACGGCGCGCATGTCCATAAAGGACGTCTGCTTGGCGACGGTGAATCGAGTTACGAGCGACTTCAAATCGGTTGCAAGGCGCGCCATTTCCGACGTGGCCCTCGACACCTCACCGATGGCCGTAACGTTTGCCTTGGCCACGTCGGCTATGGAGTCCATGTTCTGGGTTATCTCATCCGTTGTGGAACTCTGCTCCTCGGCGGACGTGGCGATATGACTTATCATGTCGGTAACGTTCTCTACGCCCGATACTATCCTCTTTAGGGCGTCTCCTGCCTCGTTTGCGAGTTTTACGCCTTTTTCAACCTTAGTAGTGCCATCGGCCATAGCGTCAACGGCCTTAGAGGTCTCGGTCTGTATGGTTCCTATCATGGCGCTTATCTCTTTTGTGGCCTTCGTCGTCCTTTCGGCGAGTTTTCTCACCTCGTCCGCGACCACGGCGAAGCCGCGCCCCTGCTCCCCGGCCCTTGCGGCCTCGATGGCCGCGTTGAGCGCAAGCAGGTTGGTCTGGTCCGCGATGTCGTTTATGACCGAGACTATGGTGCCAATCTCCTCGGAACTCCTGCCGAGTTTTTTGATGGTATCGGATGTGACGGAAGTGGATTCTGAAACCTCTTTCATGGCAATGATGGCCTGAGAGACCACGTCGCCGCCCTTTATGGCTATTGCTTGCGCGCCGCGAGCCGATTCCGAGACCTGCTGCGAGTTCTTTGCGACCTCGATGACCGTGGCGTTCATCTCCTCCATTGCCGAGGCTATCTGGACGGTTTGTCCCGACTGCTTGTCGGCCCCGGCCGCTATCTGGGTGGCCGAGGACGCGAGCTGCTCCGAGGCCGAGGCGAGCTGCGACGACGAATCGGATATCCTGCTTATCAGCCCCGACATCTGGTTTCCCATCTGGTCAACGCTGTCGCCGAGCGACGTAACCTCGTCTTTCACGTCCATGCCCAAAAATGCTATCTTGACTCCCGCCCTCTTAGTGAGGTCTCCGCGCGAAAAGCCCTCCACCGTCTCCTTGACCCTCAGTATCGGCCTTAAAAGATGGTGGTTGGTGAGCCACATGAAAAACATGGTGCACACGGCGGATATCAGCACGGCGACCATCATGACGAGCAACCCGTTAGCCGCGGACTTATCGGCGAGCAAGGTCATCTGGCCCATAAGGTCTTCGGCGGCGTTGACTAACTGAGGGGTGTGGATGTTTGCGAGTTCCGTGTTCTTCTTGTAAAATGTGTCCTTCTCGCCCATCACATACAGTATCTGCCCCCTCCTCTTGCTCCAAAGCTGCTCGGCGTTTACAAATTTTGCGATAAGATCCCCGTGCTTGGCGGGCACGGGTTTCAGTCCGAGTTCCTTTGAACCGTAGCGCAGCCCCTTAAACGTGGCCTCAAAGTCGTTCATAGTCGTCTGTATATCGGCGCCGACCTGCTTTAAATCGAAATTCGACCTTGCGTAACGCTCCACGAGATAGGCCATCTTGGCGGTGCGCATACGCTGCAAACCCGCCAGATCTATGCTCTTGCCGTAAGACTTGTCGTTCAGGGCCACAAAACCCAAGACGATTTCGTTGAGCTTCCCGACCATCACAAAGGTGCCGTCCTCAAGCTCGCGCGTCATTGACGAGAGGTTGTCGCCTGCGGACATGGCCTCGTCCAACCCGTCTCGCATGGCCTTCCATCTTGAGACTACGACTTCGAATTTTGCAAGGGCGTCGGTCTCGGTAATGGGCTGGACGTTCTCAGAGCCTTTGCGGAGCGTTTCAAGCGACGAGTCGAACTCCTTTTTCTTGGTTTGGAATACGGCCTCGAGTTCCTCTTCGCCGTTCAAGATGTGCCTGTTGAGGATATAGGTCAGTTCTACGGCGCGCTTCCTTAATGTGGCAACCGAGGTTATCTGCGGGTATTTTTTGGTCATCCCGCCCACGAGCTTGTATATTACGGGTATCTGAATAATGAAAAGAATGATAAGGAAGACATAACTGCCGACAAGCCTTGATTTGACCGATTGGATGTTCATCACGCCTCCGTGTTGTTGGGTGAATCAATTCTATGACAAGCAGCTCAGACCTTTAGGTCTGACTTATCATGGCCGCCCCCACCCGTAAAGACATGCCTTAGCATGTCTTTACATCCCTCCCCCGCGAGGGGGGAGGGGAAAAAGGGATTGCTCATCTAAGCCTTGAGCTACGCCGTTGCGACGATGACGTTGCCGAGCGCGTCTTTTTCGGATCGGGTGAGGATCTTCCCGACGTCAAGGAGTATTATGAGCCTGCCGTCGAGTTTGCCCACTCCCTTTATGTATTCGGACTCCACGCCCGATATTATCGAAGGGGGGGGCTCCACCGACGCCGCGGGCAGCCTCAAGACCTCGGAAACCGCGTCCACCTTCAGACCGACGGTCTTTCCCTCGACCTCGACGACGATTATCCGGGTCTCGTTAGTCCTATCCTCAGAGGGCAGTCCAAAGCGCTTTCTCAAGTCCAATACCGGTATGACCCTGCCGCGCAGGTTTATGACCCCCTCCACGAAGTCCGGCGTGCGCGGCACCTTGGTGAGGTGCATGTGCCTTATTATTTCCTGCACGCTCAATATGTCGAGGGAGTATTCCTCGGTGCCGAGCCTGAACGTAACAAGTTGGAGCACCTCTTTTTTGGAATCGCTTTCGTTTTTAGGCTGCATATATAAACCTCCTTAAAGACAGGTATCGGTTTTTGACGGGCGATGCCGCCATACAAAATTCAGGGCTAAAGCCCTGAGCTGCGCTGCAACGGCATTGTAAGGAAATCAAGAATATTCTAATACAATGCGCCCCTCAAGGCAAACACTTAAATCATGTTTACTATCTCGGCCGCTATCTTATCGAGAGGAACCACCTTGTCGGCAATGCCGGCATCCACCACGGCCTTTGGCATCCCGTAGACCGTGCACGTGTCTTCGGACTGGGCGATGGTTTTCCCCCCCTGAGATTTTATCGCCTTCATGCCTTCAAGCCCGTCGTGCCCCATGCCCGTGAGGATTACGCCCATTGACATCCCAAGATAACACTCGGCGACGGACTTCATGCAGACGTCAACCGAGGGCTTATAGAGCAAATCTTCAGGGTCGTTCTTTATCTCGACGTAGACCTCCGTGAGACTTCTCTTTTTCATCCTTGTCTGCGTGCCTCCGGGGGTGAGATAAACGCATCCGGAGAGAATCTTTTCGCCGTTTTCCGCCTCCTTGACCGGGAGTTTGCTGAGTGAATGAAGCCTCTCGGCAAATGCCCCGGTAAAGGCCTTTGGCATGTGTATGGCCACGAGAAAGGGCGTAGCGAGGTCTCCGGGCAGATGAGTGAGCACCTCTTGAATCGCCCTGGGCCCGCCGGTTGAGGCGCCTATGGCCACGAAACCGACCTTCTGCGTGCCGCCGAAGCCTTTGCGGACGGTAATGACCCCCTCGGGTTTTCTGAACGGCCTTACGCCGGCGAGCCTGTTGGCTTTTCTGCCGAGGGCCTTTGTCTTTGCAATCAGTTCCTCTTGTATCTTAAGGATGTCTATCGCCGAGGTTACGAGGTTTTTCGATATGTAATCCGCCGCCCCCCTGTCAAGGGCGTCGAAGGTCGCGTAGGCACCTTCTGTGGTAAGGGAGGAGACCATCAAAATCGGGAGCGGCTGCTTCTCCATTATGATGGACGTCGCCTCAAGGCCGTTCATCCTCGGCATCTCGACGTCCATTGTCACTATGTCGGGGCAAAGAGAAAACGTCTTTTCAACGCCCTCGGCCCCGTCCCGCGCAGTGCCGATCACTTCAATCTCAGGGTCCGATTCCAACATCTGCTTGATTACCCTCCGCATGAACGCGGAATCGTCAACCACGAGCGCTTTTATCATTAAATAAACCCGGCCTTGTCCGTCAGGTTTTTCTGCTGCCGCCTCGACACGGACTCGATGAGTCCGGCGACGTCGAGGATGAGGATAACGGTGCCGTCTCCGGTGATGCAGGCGCCGGCGATGCCCTCGGTGCCCTTGAGATACTCGCCCATTGATTTTAAGACTATCTCTTCCTGCCCGTGAAGTTTATCCACGAGTATCCCGACGTTTTTCTCCCCTATGCCGGTTACTACGACGTACTTCCATTCCGCGGCTTGGGAGGTCTTCAAGGAGCGGCCAGAAACGAGGTTCGAGAGGCGCACGACCGGATAGACGTTTCCCCTGATATATACAACCTCCCTGCCCTCGATGGACTTTATGTCATCCTCCGCCAACCTCAAGTTCTCCACGACCGTGGAAAGCGGTATTCCGTAGACCCCTCCGCCCGCCTCAACGGTGAGCGCTTGTATTATCGCAAGCGTCAAAGGGAGCCTGAAGACTATCTTCATGCCCTTGCCGACCTCCGAATCTACGACGATTGTGCCGTTTATGCGGGTGATGTTGGTCTTCACCACGTCCATGCCCACGCCGCGCCCTGAGATGCTGCTGACCTGCTTTGCGGTGGTAAACCCGGGTATGAAAATCAGGTTCAGGGCCTCCTTGTGGCTCATCTTTTCGGCCTCTTCTTTTGAGACAATCCCTTTCTCGACGGCGGACGTCTTGACGTATTCCGGGTCTATGCCCTTTCCGTCGTCCGAGACCGAGACTATAATGTGTCTGCCCTCCTGATACGCGCTCAGCGAGATGACGCCCGCGCGGGGTTTACCTTTTGCGGCCCTCTCGTCCGGGGTCTCTATCCCGTGGTCAACGGCATTCCTTATGAGATGCACGAGCGGGTCTCCGATTTCCTCGATGACGGTCTTATCCAATTCGGTCTCTTCGCCGCGCAGGATAAGGTCAACCTCTTTGTTATTTTGTCTTGCAAGGTCCCTCACCATGCGCGGAAACTTATTGAAGACCTTTGCTATGGGCTGCATCCGCATCTTCATGACGGCCAATTGGAGGTCGGTCGTAACGAGGTCGAGCTGCGCTATCGCCTCGTCGAACTGGGCGGTAAGCTCGGCCTCCGCGTTCCACTCGCCAAGTTTTCCGCCGAGCCTCATCATCCTGTTCCTTGAAAGGACGAGTTCCCCCGCGAGGTTCAAGACCGAATCGAGCCTCTCGATGTCAACCCTTATGCTCTGCTCCTTTTCTTTCGGCTGAGCCTCGTCGGTCTTTGAGCCAAGGGGCATAACGTCTGTTGAGCGGCGATGCATCGAGCTGCCGTCCGCAGGCGCGGATGACGAGGCTATAGGTATCTCGGCCCCGGTTGTAATCCGCGCGCGGCTCATCTCCTGCTCCACGAAGACCTCCACCTCGGATGCCTCGACGATTGGGCGTCCCTGCCCCTCGGCGACGGGGGGATACCCCCCCTCAACCGGCGCGCTGACGGATGCGCCGCTCAAAATCGCCTTGAGCGCGGCGATTGCCGGGGCAGTGTCTTCTTGCCTGTTGTTGCGTTCTTTTATGTTTTTAAGGAGGGTCTTTATGAGGTCTATGGCGCGAAGGAGCGAATCCATGATCCCGGGGGTCATGGTCATTTCATTTTTTCTGAGTTTATTCAGGACGTCTTCGGCCACGTGCGTTACGTCCACCATCTGTTGGAAGCCTAAAAAACCGGCCGCGCCCTTGATGGTGTGAACCGACCTGAAGATGTCGTTTAAAAGCACCGAGTCGCGCGGGTTTTTTTCAAGCCCGATGAACTTCTGGTCGAGCGACTCCAACGACTCCGAACTCTCGACGATAAAATCGCCTACAATCTCATCCATTTCATTGGAGGAAAATGTCATTGCCGCTCCGTTTCGTTGAATTTGCGCGCCAACGGACTAAGCGCCGAGTTCCTTGAGTATCTTGTCAACCACGTCCTGATTGAGTTTCATCGGCTCGTTGGCCACCTCTTTCAACTCGTTCAACATGGCCTTCTTGTCGCGGAGTTTTATGGTGTCGTTGAAGTCGAAGTTTATGGCAAGTTCAAGGAGTTTACTTTCGACGATGGAGAGTCCCTCGACGACCTTTTTGAGCTTCTGCCCCGTGAGGTCCTGAAAAGACAGGCTTGAAAATATTTCCATGAGGTCTTTTTTCATGCTGTTGCTTATGCCTTCGAGCTTCCCGAAGAGCGCCGCGCCTTTTTTCTTTTCCTCGGGAGAAAGCCCCGCTGCCCACTCATGAAGCGACCTTATGACGTCCTGCGCCTCCTCATGTTCCATGAGCAGGTTTTCAAGCAGCGCAATTATGTTGTTGGCGGCGTTTTCCAGCTCGCCCGCCACGGCGGACAACTGCCGGGAGGCCTCCGGGAATTTTTCGGAGGATAGTTTTACCGTGGTCTGAAGGCTGTCAAGACCGGTGCGCGTCTTATCCACGAAGCGCACCAACACGGACAGCTCGTCTTTAATCCTTTTTAAAACGTCATTCCAGTCTTCATTGCCCATGTTGCGTCTCCTTTCAAAAGATATCCGGTTTTTACGGTCTCACGCGCCCTTGAGCTTTGAGAGCACCATGTCAATCCTCTCCTTGAGGACCGCGGCGGTAAAGGGCTTTACTATATAATTATTCACGCCGGCTTGAACCGCGTTGACGACGTTGTCCTTTGCGGCCTCGGCGGTTACCATAAGGACCGGTATCGCCTTCAAGGCGGCGTCTTGTCTTATGGCCGTGAGGAGTTCTATCCCCGACATGTTCGGCATGTTCCAGTCCGTAATGACAAAGTCAATCTTGCCGGCCCTCATCTTCTCAAGGGCGTTCTGCCCGTCCACCGCCTCCTCCACGTTCTTATAGCCTATCTCCAACAGTATGTTCTTGATGATACGCCTCATGGTGCCAAAATCGTCTACCACTAAAAATTTCATGTTCTCGTCCATCGTGTTCCCTCCTCTCATGGTCGCGTCTGCAATCAACGAGGCCAAAGCCTCGCCCTTCAGATGACCTTCTGTATTTCGTAGAGCAGTTTCTGCGGGGTAAAAGGCTTCGTGAGATACGTCGTAACGCCGGCCTCGAACCCCATCTTCTTGTCCGCCTCGCTCGCCTCGGTCGTAACCATGATTATCGGTATTTCACGGTAGGCCTCGTTCCCGCGGATGGTCTTGGACATCTCAAGCCCGTCCATCTGAGGCATATTGAGGTCGGTTACTATCAGGTCAATCTGGTTCTGGGCGAGCACCTCAAGGGCCTCGAGGCCGTTTGAGGCGCCTATTATCTTGTACCCTTTTTCCTTGACGATATACGTCAAAAGCTTTCTCGTCGTGTCGCAGTCGTCCACTATCAAAATCTTTTTTTCCATCGCGCGCGCCTCACATTTTCTGGTAGACAACGGATCTTTCCATGCTCACCGGCCTAAAAACCCTCGTGATGCTGTGCAGGGATTCGGAAAAACCGACCAATAGAAAGCCGCTCTTTACGAGGGAGTCGTAGAGGTGGCTTACGGCCTTTTTCTTTGATGTATCGTTGAAGTATATTAGCACATTCCTGCATAAAATGATATCCACCCCCCGGATCATCTTCGTCTCGAAGGCGTCAATGAGGTTTATCTTTTTGAACTTAACGAGTTCCGTAACCTTGGGGCTTACGGTAAAGGTCTCCCCGCCGCTGAACTGGAAGTACTTCCTCAGATAAACCTCCGGGGTATTTCTGAGCGTATACCGGTCGTACTTTGCCGAGAGAGCGGCCCTAAGCACGTTGTCGCTTATGTCGGTGCCTATAACCTCTATGGTCCAGCCCTTCTGAGGAAGTCCTTCCTCGAGGAGCATCATCGCAAGCGTATAAGGCTCCTCCCCCGTTGAACAGGCCGCGCTCCAGACCCTGATGGTCTTGGAGCCGTTTTTAATCTTTTCCTCCAAGACGCGCGGGACGATGCCTTTTTTAAAAACGTCGAGCTGAACCGGGTCCCTGAAAAAACTCGTCTCGTTCGTTACTATCGAATTTATAAGATGCTGGTACTCCCTGTCCCTATCGGCGTCGTATGAGAGAAAATAATAATAGTCTTCGAAGGTCTTTAAATTTTTCTCATCGAGTCTGCGTAAAAGTCTGGTCTCGAGGAGATACCGCTTGTTGTCGCCGAAATAGACCCCGCTTTTGGAATATACGATATCCCTAAGAAGCTCAAAGGTCTCGCGGGAGAGTTTGGGCTTACTGTCGAGTCCCAAGGTCAGCATTGAAGTATCCCGATTGCGTCTCTTACCGCTCCGGATACCGCGGTATCCGGGTGGTCTGCGAACCTTTCAAGGACGGGTATGGCTCTGCTCGTGCCGGTCTTTTCAAGGGCCTTTGCGGCCGCCGCCTTTACCGGAGGCGAGTCGTTGACGAGCATCTCAAGTATTCTTTCTTCAACGTCGTTTTCCCTGAGTTCTCCCAAGAGGAGCACGGCATGGTACCTGACCCAAATATTGCCGTCGCTGAGCGCCGCTATGAGCGCCTTTTTTATCTTCTCGCCGCTCCAGCCGCCCAACGCCTTCAAGACCGAGAGTTTCACCTCGTCGTCGTCGTCTCTAAGCCCGCTTATCACCGCGTCAACGGCCTCGGGCGCGCCGATGCGCGCCAGGGAGTTGTACGCGGCCTTTCTTACCGACGGGTCCGCGTCATGGGCTGCCTTTTTAAGGTATTGCAGCGCCTCTTCGTCTCCCACGAGCCCAAGCCCTCTGGCGCCCATCTCTCTTAACTCTGCCCTCTCGTTTGTAAGGAGTTCGTAAAAACCCTTCTTGACCATGTCCGCCGGTATGAGGGCAAGGACGTCCGTTATCTCTTCCATTACGTCCCTGTAATTCTCGACCCTCAATGCGTCGAAGAGGCTGCGCACCGCCCCCTCTCCGGCAAGCGTCGCATAAGCCCTTGCCGCCGTCTTTCTCGCGTGTCCGTCTGCGCTTTTCAACGACCCTGAGAGCACCTCGATGGAATCAATCGAACCTATGGCCTCGAGCGCCGCGACCACCTCGCGCAGCTCGTGCCTCGACACCGTTTGCATAAGCCCCTTCAAGACCGGCACCGCGTCTTCGGACTTCATCCCGCCGAGCGCCCTTACGGCCAGCCTCAGATTCCTCTCTCCTTTTTTGAGTTCTTCAAGGAGTATTACCGGTATCTTGCCGTGCCCGGCCATCGAAACCACGACATCAACGACAAGCGCTTCCATCTCCTCGGTCATCTCTTTTTGAGCGTCCAAAAATGCAAAGACCTTTTTAAGACCCTCAGGCATCTTGAGAAGTCCCAGACCCTTGAGTCCGCTTATGCGCACGCCCTTTTCCGAATCGTCAACCGCCCTTGTGAAAAACGCGAGGTACGACGCCTTAAATCCGGCAGACGGCCTGAAAGACGACCCCGGTGAAAAGGCCTTCTCAACAAGCTCGACTATGGATGCGACGCCGACAATCTCTCCCCGAGAAAGGAGCGGTTCAAGGCGCAGGAGTATGTTCGCGGCGTCCGACGTGGAGGCTATCTTACTTACCGCGTCTATCGCGGCCTCCCTCGTGAGACCAGTATCGTTTTCTATTATCTTCAAGAGGGGTGGGAGAGCTGCGGGGTCGCACAAAGAACCGATGCTTTCAATGGCTGAAAACCTAACCCAGATTTCCGGGTCGCTAAGCGCGCCGAGAAGGGCGGGCATTGCGTTTCTTGCGCCAACCCTGCCCAGACACACGGCCACCGCGGCCCTCACGTTGGCGTTTGCGTGATTGGTAAGCGTCATGAGGACGTCAACCACGCGCTCTTCTTTCATGTTGGCGAGTATGTCAACCGCGAACTTCACGACGTCGTCGTCAGGGTCGTTGAGGAGCGTAGAGAGGACGGGCAGGGCCTCGGCGCCTATGAGCTGGATTATCTCCACGCCCATGTTTCTAATCGAGGGATCGTTTGAACGCAAAAGCGGAGAGACCGCCTCCGCAACGCGGCTCCCGCCGATGGACGTGAGGGCGTTGAGGCCGGCCTCGCGCACGCCGAGGTTCGAGTCGTAGAGCGCGTTGACGAGTTCAGGGATAAACTCCGCGTCCTTTATCTCCGAGGCCGATTCGCATGCCGCCCTTCGGGCGTCAGGGTCAACGTCCTTGAGCCTTGATATTATTGCCTGGGTTTTGTTCATGCGGTTTTAAAAATTATTTTGACAATCGCCTGATTTTTCTTATTTTTTAACAATTTATCTGGAAAAATGCAAGGAGAAAAAAGAGGGCTTTGCGATGCCGAGTTATTTCCCTTGGGATTCCCGCGGCCGCTGCTTTTATATTATCACAAATCCTCGATATTTTTAATCCCATTTCATCGTTCCCACGCTCCTGCGTGGGAACACATCCATGGACGCTCCGGCGTCCAGCCCTGCAAATACCGTCACGTCCGTCAGGTCATGTTGAAGCTGAGACGCAGAGCGCCTACGGGCGGCGTTCCCACGCTGGAGCGTGGGAACGATAAGGAGTCTGCGCGATGGGACTTTTAGTATCCAAAGCAGACTCACCCGCACCTGC
>JACRCC010000027.1 GCA_016234405.1 Deltaproteobacteria bacterium
AGGGTATGTTACACCGCCGCGCCGCTCGCCGTCGGGTCCGTCTTATGATGGATGTTTTGAGGGCTTACGCCTTGACTGACGCGGGAGCAATACTGAGTTGAGCAAGGTATTTTGAGTCGAGATGAAAGGTGAGGCGATGATGGTCAGTTCGTGGCGTTCGTATACTCTTGTAATTATAACAGGTTGCCGCGCATTTGCAAATGAGCGCCTTACAGTCGCTCCACCTGACCGAGCTATACTCCGGCGATATGGGGCAAAGGGTATCAAGGCGTATGACGTCAAACGTTACTTCGACGGGGTGTTGAGACGACGGACAGGACAATGATTCTCAGGTCGGCGTTCTGGAGCGGCGACCTGACCCGCAGTATCCCGTGAGTTCCGAGGCGGCGCGTCTTCCCAGAATGCGCCGCGAGGTCTTGAAGATGATTGTTTGCAATCCGGGGATAAACGTCTATGAACTGGCCAAAAAGACGCAGCGCGATTACAGCAGGGTATTGAAGGACGTCCGCCTGTTGATTGGAATGATTGAGGTCGAGAGCAGGCCAGACCCGCGCTCAAGCAGAAAGTCAAATCAGCTCTTGCCGATACGCTCGATAAATGTGAGGCTGGCGGGGGTTGCCTTGACAGTCAAAAAAGACTCCTTGAAAATACCCGCTTACTGATATACTCTGCTAATGATGCCATCAGTAGTGGAGATCGACCATGGGACGCACGCAGATAAACATACCGCACGATAAGATTGGGGAGTTTTGCAGGAGGCACCACATCCGCAAGCTCTCGCTCTTCGGTTCGGTTATTCGTGACAACTTCCGTCCTGACAGCGACGTGGACGTACTTGTGGAGTTCGAGGACGGGCATGTGCCCGGGCTTATCAGGTTTTCGGGCATGGAGCTTGAGCTTGGCGACATCCTGGGGCGCAAGGTCGACTTGAACACGCCTAACTGTCTGAGCAGATACTTTCGCGATAATGTTCTTGAAACTGCTGAGGTGGAATATGCCGAGTAGTGACACGGCCCGTCTCCATCATATGCTCAACGCGGCCTTTGTTGCCTCCGGCATGGAGAGTATATGCTTCTGGATTTCGGGGGTAAGGTTGAGAAGATACATTATCTGAGTTACGCGGGCGCGGGATAGGCCCTCGCTCCTTGCTATGTCGGCTTTGGATGTTCTATTCTCTGATTCGAGAAGCTTCTGCCACTCGATTGCCTTCCTGAGCAGTTCAACCACCCTCGGCGTCCGTTGATTACTTCTTTGGAGAAAATGAATATGGCTTTACCCAAGCGGCATTAAAAAAATATTTTTTTAACTTCACTTACGCGGCACGAAGACATCTTTGATTGTAAGACAAAACCGCCTCCCGAAGTTTCCTGCCGCCGACAGTTGACTCCCCCCCCTCACGCCCCCCCGCCCTTCGCCGAGCCGGTGGTTGCGGTTATCGTCTTGTAGGAGTCGTAATTCCAGAAAAAAGATATGCCCGTGCTGAAAAGACTTTTCGTATTTATAAACGTCCTCACCCCGCGCAGGAGCGAAGTCTGAAACGACGACACGTCCTTATACGCGCCCAGAAGCCCGGAGTAAAGCTCGTCGGGCGTCATGTTTTTCGGCTCGAAAACCGGCTCGAATATATTGTATCTCTCCCAATCCTTAGGATAATCAGTGTAGAGGAGCCTCTTTTCGCCTTCAAGCTGCTTATAGAGTCCGGTGCCAGGCAGCGGCGTCATTATGCTCAGCTGCACCGCGTCTATCCTCGCGTCCATGATGAAGTCAACCGTCCGATTGAAGGCGTCCTTGGTGTCATGGTCCGTGCCGAACATGAACCCGCCGACGATGGCGATGCCGTTGTCGTGGATTTTTTTGACGGCCTCCTTGAAGTTTTTGGTATTCGGCCTGAGGTTCACGTTTTTATTCATGTCGGCTACGGCGGCGGGATGTATGGATTCAAAACCTATGAGAAATGCCCGCGCCCCGCTCTTTGAGGCGGCCTTGAGAAGCCCTTCCTGCTCGACTATGTTAAGGCACGTCTGCCCCGCCCAAACCTTACCCACGTCTTTCAAGCGGTCGAAGAGTTCAAAGGCGCGGAGGAAAGATTTTGTCCCCGGGCCTATCACGTTATCGTCTATTATAAAAAAACGTTTATCCTTTAATCCGGCGGCCTCTGCTATCACGCCGTCAATATTCTTGAGCCTGTATCTTCCGCCGTTAAAATGCGTAACGGAGCAGAACTTGCAGTTATACGGGCAGCCTCTCGACGTCTGCATCGTCTGCACGAAATATCCTTTCTTCAGAAGGTCTCTTCTCGGAGCGGGGGTGTTCGTTATGTCCGGGGGCGCGCCTGCGGCGTATCTTTTTTTCATCCTGCCGCCGTCGAAGTCCTTCAGCATCTCCGGCCACACGGCCTCGCCCTCGCCGATAACGATGGCGTCCGCGTGACCGGCGGCCTCATCCGGCATCATGGAAACGTGGATCCCACCCATTACCACGGGCGTGCCGCGCGCCATGAACCGCGCGCTTATCTCGTAGGCGCGGGGCGCGAGCGGGGTCATGCACGTTATTGCAACCAAATCCGCGTCCGCGCCGAAGTCAATGTCTTCCACTGCCTCGTCCATTATCCTCAGATCGTATCTTTCGGGCGTGTGCGCGGCCAGGGTGGCAAGGTTCAACGGGGGTATGGCAAGGACGCGAATCTTTTCGAGAAGTTTCGACCTGTATGACGGGCTTATGAACAGTATCTTTTTCATTCTATAAAAATTTTATCAAAAAAACGGAAGCCGGACAATCTAATTCACCGTGCCCGTGCCGCCCGGCAGAAACGTATTCCTGAAATACGTGTATACTTAATACAGACGGCGCGAAATGTCCGGAGGGCGCGGATGCTCAACGAGAGCCAAAAACTCAAACAGATAATCGGCCTTGGGCTCGAGATTGCTCAGTATAGGGACGTGGATCTCCTCCTCGAAAGAATACTAACGCTGGCAAGGCAATTTGTAAACGCACAGGCCGGTTCCATCTACATAAAAGAAGATAACCGTCTCAAATTCAGCCATACACAGAATGACGTTTTGCAAAAGCAGCTGCCCGCCGGAAAAAAACTCATCTACTCGCATTTTTCCATCCCTCTGAACCATGAATCTTTAGCGGGACACGCCGCCTGCACGGACGAAATGCTCAACATACCCTACGTCTATGACCTGCCGCCCGGCGTCCCCTATACGTTCAACAAGGAATACGACGAAATCACCGGTTACAAAACCCGCTCGGTATTGACGACCCCGCTCAAGACCGGCAGGGGCGGCATCATCGGCGTATTGCAGCTTTTGAACGCAAAGGATTCTCTTGGCGCAGACGCGCCGTTTGCAAAAGAAGACGAACCTTACGTCATGTACTTTGCCGGCAACGCCGCCATAGCCATCGAACGCGCGCAGATGACCAGGGCCATGATATTGAGGGTCAACAAGATGGCCGAGCTGCGAGACCCCAAGGAGACCGGGGCGCACGTAAACCGCGTGGCGGCATACTCGGTCGAGATATACGAGGCATGGGCGCGGGGGCGCGGCGCGGAGGACGCGGAGATACAAAAAAACAGGGACATCCTCAGGATGGGCGCGATGCTCCACGACGTCGGCAAGGTCGCCATCCCGGACGCCATACTGAAAAAACCCGCAAGGCTCAACCCGGAGGAATACGAGACCATGAAGCAGCACACCTATCTCGGGGCGCGGCTTTTTTCGGATAAATATTCGGAGTTCGACGAGGCCGCATCCATCATCGCGCTCAACCACCACGAGCGCTGGGACGGACTCGGGTATCCGGGGCACATCAATCCGGCAACGGCCAGACCCATCCCCGGATGCGAGGACGGAAAAGGGGGCGCGCTCGGCAAAAAGGGCGCGGAGATACCCCCATTCGGACGGGTGGTCGCCATTGCCGACGTCTATGACGCGCTCAGTTCCAAACGGGCTTACAAGGATCCATGGGACGAGTCCGCGGTGCTGGAAAACCTGAGAGGAGAGGCCGGAAAACAATTCGACCCTGAGATGATAGACGCCTTTTTCTCAAGCCTCGACGTGATACGCAATATCTCGAAGCGCTACAGCGAGCCATGAAGATTAAGGAAACTCCGAAACCCACCCAACTACCCTTTAAAAAGCCGGTTAAATTTGATAAGGTTTATTCATATCATACTAACCCTTCGCAACGGAGGCGCTGATGCCGGACAAAAAACTTTCTCAGGACGCATTGGACCAGATTGACCAGTACTCACGCGACAGGGTCGGCATCAGCACCCTTGAGCGATACACCGGCAGCGCGGCCGCGGAATTTCAACCCTTCATACTGCTCACGAACTTCAAACACTACGTGGACGTGTTCGCGGGCCATTTCAACGAGCCGATTCGCCAAGGCTCGGTCATGCAGGCCTGCCACGCAACGCATGAAAACATATCCATCATAAACTACAGCGTCGGCTCGCCCACGGCCGCCCTTGTCATGGAACTCCTGTCCTTCATCAAGCCAAAGGCCGTCATCATGCTCGGCATGTGCGGGGGGCTTAGAGACGAGCACAAGGCCGGGGACTTTTTCAACCCGGTTGCGGCCATCAGGGGAGAGGGCACGTCGGATTCATATATGCCCAAACAAAGCCCGTCGCTCAGCTCATTCGTCATACAAAGATTCGCGTGCGAGGCGCTTGAAAAGAGAAGGCTCAAATATCACACCGGCGTAATCCACACGACTAACGTGCGGTTCTGGGAGTTCAACGAGGAGTTCAAAAAAACGCTCGATGAGGAGCGCGCGCAGGCCATTGACATGGAGTGCGCTACGCTTTTTACCGTAGGTTTTGCGAAATACGTGCCCATCGGCGCGCTCATGCTCATTTCCGACACTCCGCGGAAGGCAACGGGCATAAAGACCGCGGGAAGCGCAAAGGAGGTCTTTGAAAAATTCACCGGGGTTCACATCGAGGTGGGGATAGAGGTCTTGAAAAACATGCAGGGCAAGGAAAAAGAAGACGGGCTGGGCTACAAGTTCTGATCCTGCGGCATGCCAACCTGCCCTATTTATGCAAAAAACTATGGACAGTCACACGGGACAATCAGGGCAGGACAAACCTTCATGGGCCGGCGACCTTTGGGGAGGACTTGCGGCAATGCTCGTGGCGCTGCCTTCGTCAATAGCCTTCGGCGTCGTTACATATACGGTCTTGGGGCCGCAATACGCCGGCATGGGGGCAATGACGGGCATGTTGGGGGCCGCTGCCGTCGGATTGACGGCGCCGTTTTTCGGCAGGACCGGAGGGCTGATATCCGCCCCCTGCGCCCCGGCCTCGGCCGTCCTTTCCGCTTTTATCATCGGCCTTATATCCGGGCCGGGCGGCGCCAATCTTTCTCCGGATGACGTCCTCCCGCTCCTTGTAATAACCGCTGCCCTTGCGGCAGGCTTCCAGTTCATTTACGGCGTTCTCGCCGTCGGAAGGCTGATAAAATTTATCCCTTATCCGGTTGTAAGCGGCTATCTGTCAGGTGTGGCCGTTCTCATCGCCATAGGACAACTGCCAAAACTATTGGGACTGCCCAAAGGGATTACCCTGATGCAAGGCCTAACGTCGCCCGGCCTTTGGAGGTGGGAGGCGCTGGCGATAGGCGCGGTCACCATAGTCCTTATGGCCACGGCCGACCGGATTACCAAAAGGCTGCCTGCTGCGATTATCGGCCTCTTAGGAGGGTTGTCCGCCTATTTCTCCATCGTCTTTTTTTTACCCGGCCTCCTGTCGTTGGATGGAAACCCGTTGGTCATCGGGCGGATCAACGCCTCCGGCCCATTCATCGAGAATGCCGCCATGCGGCTGACCTCCGTCTTGGCGATAAAAATGGATTCCCTGCGGCTCATATTAGTTCCGGCGCTCACTCTCTCCGTCCTTCTTTCCATAGATACGCTTAAAACCTGCGTGGGGCTTGATGCGATTACAAGAAGCCGCCACAATTCCAACAGGGAGCTTATGGGACAAGGGGTCGCCAACATGGCCTCGGCCATCGCGGGAGGCATGCCCGGCGCCGGAACAATGGGGCCGACGTTGGTGAATGTCGGAAGCGGCGGCAAGACATTCCTCTCCGGCGTCATCGAGGGGGTATTCGTGGTCTTGGCCGTTCTCCTCTTGGGAGGCCTCATCGCATGGGTGCCCATCGGAGCGCTTGCGGGACTCCTGCTTGTTATTGCATGGCGCATGTTCGACAGGGGCATGTTCCGCCTCCTGCGTTATCCGGCGGGAAGGCTTGATTTCAGTATCAGCGCCGGAGTCATCGTCGTCGCGGTAACGGTAGACCTGATAGCCGCATCAGTAGTCGGGGTGGCGTTGGCTATCATCCTTTTTATCCGCGATCAAATCCGAAATACGGTCATTCGCCGCAAACTTTATCTCAACCAGATGTCTTCCAAGACGCGGCGCATCGCCCTTGAACGGGATACCTTGAACCGCGACGGAGAGCAGGGGATTTTTTGCGAACTCCAGGGCAACCTCTTTTTCGGCACCACGGACCAGATCTTTTCCCAGTTGGAGCCGGACCTGAAAAAGAGACGTTTCATCCTGCTCGATATGCGCCGGGTGCACTCGATGGACTATACCGCCGCCCACCTCTTTGGGCAGATGCATGCCCAGCTCGCCGAGCGCGGCGGACAGCTGCTATTGAGCGGTATGCCGTCTTCGTTGATGGATGAGCGGGATTTTGAAAAATATTTGGTTGATTTGGGCGTGGTGAGACAAGGCAAGGGAGTTATAATATGCGAGACCATAGACGCCGGGCTTGAATGGATGGAGGAGCGCATATTGGAGGCAGCCGGCGTAAAAAAGACGGGCGGCGTGGAACGGTTAAATCTGAAGGATTTCCATTTGCTCCGCGAGTTCGACGAGACGACCTTGAAAGACCTTGCGGCATGTATGACCGAGGTATCCCTTGCCCCCGGAGAAAAGGTCGTGTCACAAGGGGACAAAGGCGACGAGATATTCCTCGTGCGCCGGGGCAGCGTAAGGATAATGCTGCGGTTGGAGGGCGGAAAACGGCATCATCTGGCCACGGTTTCACGCGGGGATTTTTTCGGCGAACTGTCTTTCCTCGACAGGAAGGTGCGTTCCGCGGACGTAGAGGCCAAGGCGCTCACCGACCTCTACGTGATTACAAGGAGCCGTTTCAACGAGAAGGCCAGGGCCAACGCCGAATTGGGAGTGAAGGTGTTTGCGCGGCTCGCCTCGGCCATCGCGGAAAGGCTGCGCCAGACCGACGTGGAACTTCAGGCGTTGGAAGAGCGATGACCAAAGTGCATTTTCTGATTCGCTCAGCTCAGGGCTATGATGAACGCTTCCTTTTCCCCCTCCCCAGCACCACTTTCTATCGCAAACATTTATGCAGACTCTGCGGCAGCGTGCCCAGCGCCACTTTCCGCCTCATGCGCTTGTAAGTCTCCGAAGGTTCGAGGTGGAAAGTGGTGCTGGGGAGATGGGTAACGTACGATGAACCATACCGTTTCCCCTCCCCCTTTACGGGGGAGGGCAGGGTGGGGGTGGGAGACATGCCAAGCATGTCTTGTGGGGGCGGCCATGACGTTATCAGACCTAAAGGTCTGAGCTACGGCCTGAGCTGCGTTAAAATTAAAAAAACAGGGAAGGCAAAAAGCCTCCCCTGTTTTTTTAATTTGGTAGCGG
>JACRCC010000022.1 GCA_016234405.1 Deltaproteobacteria bacterium
AGCTCAGGACGGAATTCATAAAGGGGATGGGCAAGAGGGACGAGCGCTTTATCATCATCCTTGACATTGACAGGATATTCTCCGGCGACGAGTTGGATATGGCCAAAGAGATGGAAACGGCCGTGAATCGTGAGACGTGAAACGGCTCACGGCCGTTAAACCTATGGACGATACGGACGAAATACAAGGTGAGGTATTGCGCACGGTCAAACTCTCGGAGAGGGAGTTTACGCGCCTGAGCGAATACATCGAGTGCGAGCTGGGCATAAAGATGCCTCCGGGAAAGAAGACGCTCCTTGAGTCGCGTCTCCAGAAGCGTCTCAAATTGTTGGGGTTCAAGACGTTCAAGGACTACTGCGAGTTTCTCTTCAGCCCCGAGGGCGCCGAGCATGAGGTGGTAAACATGATAGACGTCGTAACCACCAACAAGACGGATTTTTTCAGGGAGCCGGACCACTTCGAGTTTTTGTTTCAGACCGCGCTGCCGGAACTTGTAAAGACCTTCGGGGCCGGAGTGAAAAAGACGTTTATCGTCTGGAGCGCCGGGTGCTCGACGGGCGAGGAGCCGTACACCCTTGCCATGATATTGACTGAGTTCGGGGCGCGGTATCCCGGCTTCGGTTTCGACTTTCTGATAATCGGCACGGACATATCGTCGCGGGTGGTCGAGGCCGCGGCCCGGGGCGTATACAAGGAAGACCGCATCGAGCCGGTGCCGCTTGAGATGAGGCGGAAATATATCCTGAGGAGCAAGGACAGGGAAAAGGGGATGGTGCGGGTAGCGCATGAGATACGGAGCCGCGTGAGGTTCAGGAGACTCAACTTCATGGATTCGGATTACGGTTTCCGCGAACCCATAGACGTCCTCTTTTGCAGAAACGTCTTCATATACTTCGACAAGGAGACGCAGGAGACTCTTTTGAGAAAGCTCGTCAACACCTTGAGGGTCGGCGGCTTTTTCTTCATAGGGCACTCCGAGTCTTTGAGCGGCTTTGACCTGCCGCTTGCAAGGGTCGCCCCGTCGGTTTACAGAAAAGTCGAATGAGATTTTTTCAACCCCTGCGCGGATGTTAATCCAAAAAAATTTTGTCGTTTGTTACCTGATGGACTGCGGCGCGCCGCCTCTAACGGAGGTCTACCGGCGCGGGCGCAAGGCATGAAAACACGGAGGCGCTATGGAAAAACACTCGGACGAAGACATAGTCCAAGAGCTTTTAAGGAGGCTCATGGACAAGGACAAGGCCAACCACGACCTGCGCGTCGTGACGAAAAAGCTCGAGGAGATGAATTCCCGGCTCCTTGAGTCCGAAAAACTCAAGAGCAACTTTTTGTCCAACATAAGAAACGAAATCAACAACCCGCTTACCTCGGTGCTTACGTCCTGTCAGGTGGTCATGTCCGACGGCGGGGACATGGACGCGGCGACCATCATGTCGGTGGTTTCCGCCGTTTACAAGGAGGCCTTTAATCTGTCCTTTCAGCTGCACAATATCTTCTGCGGGGCGGAGCTTGAGGCCGGGGAGACCGCCATGAGCATCTCGAGCGTGAACGTGAAGTCGCTTATCGAGGGCGTGATATCCGCCTTCAGGCATAAGGCCGTGGACAAGGGCATTCACGTTTCTTTCGACCTTTGTGACAGGCTCAAGGAGAAGCCGTTTTTTTCCGCTGACCCTGAAAAATTCGAGCGGATAGCCGCCAATCTCCTCTCCAACGCCATAGAGTTCAGCGCGGAGGGCAGTCCAGTCGAGGTGAAGGCGTGGCTCACCGACGGGTATATAAACGTCTCGGTGAGAGACAAGGGCGTGGGCATTGCCAAGGCCGACCAGTCCGTCATATTCGAGAGGTTCAAACAGCTCGCAACCGGAGTAACAAAGACCCATGCGGGGCACGGGCTCGGGCTTTCCATCGCAAAGGCCCTTGCGGAACTGATGTACGGCACGATATCGGTGGAGAGCAACGCGGGGCAAGGCTCGGTCTTTACGGTGAGGCTCCCGGAGTCCCAGTCAGGGGCGTATCCGGGCACGGTTTCGAAAGAGGGCAACGATTTTTATTTCAGGGATTCGGACGAGCCTGAGAAGTTTTAATTACGGTTGACGATAGTGAACGATAACACAATAGGCGCCGCAGACGGCGCAAACAATCATTATCTTTACCCGGGTATGCTCTTCGCCAAAAACGGCCAGTGCGTCATCTCGACCATACTCGGCTCATGCGTGGCGGTTTGCCTCTGGGACAACGCGCTCCGTCAAGGAGGGATGAACCATTATCTCCTGCCTTTGTGGAACGGCGAGGGTCTGCCCACGCCCAAGTACGGCAACGTGGCCATCCCCATGCTCATCGAGAAGATGCGCCTCATCGGCAGCAGAAAGGAGAACCTCGTCGCAAAGGTCTTCGGGGGAGGGAGCGTGCTTGAGAGTCTCAGCGGGCCGATTGACGTAGGCAGCCGCAACATCGCGCTCGCCGACGAGATGCTCTCCTCGGAGAAGATATCGGTCGTGAGTTCGGACCTCGGCGGGAATTCCGGCAGGAAGATATTTTTTGTAACCGGCACCGGAGAGGTCTTCGTGAGAAAGTTCAGGGACACGAAGCAGGGTTCTTAATTCAAGGGGACGTTTATACCGTATGCCGGAAAAAAAGATAAAGGTATTGATAGTGGACGACTCCGCCGTAGTGCGCCAGACCCTTGGGCGCATACTTACGTCCGACCCGGACATCGAGATAATGGCCGTCGCCGCCGACCCCTTCATCGCAGCGGAGAAGATAGCCGAAGAGGTGCCCGACGTCATAACCCTCGACATCGAGATGCCGCGCATGGACGGGCTTACGTTTTTGCAAAAACTCATGACGCAGCACCCGATACCCGTGGTCGTGGTCTCGTCTTTGAGCGTCGAAGGCTCCGAGACGGCCATGCGCGCAATGGAGTACGGGGCAGTGGAGATAATAAGTAAACCCCAGATTGGGATAAGGCAATTTATCGAGGAGGCCAAGGTGCTCCTTTGCGACGCGGTGAAGGCCGCAGCCGGGGCGCGGTTGAAAAAACTCGCGCACCTCCACCAAGTCGAGCCCAAGCTCACCGCGGACGCGGTCATCGCAAAGGCCCGCACCCTTGCCATGGCCGAGACCACGGAAAAGGTGGTCGCCGTAGGCGCGTCAACCGGAGGCACCGAGGCCATCCGCACCGTGCTCGAGGCCATGCCGCTCGATTCCCCCGGCGTCGTCATCGTCCAGCACATGCCGGAGAATTTTACCGCCGCGTTCGCAAAACGCCTCGACGGCCTGTGCAGGATATCCGTCAAGGAGGCCGAGACCAACGACACGGTGGTGCGCGGCAGGGCGCTCATCGCGCCGGGCAACCGGCACATGCTCCTGAAAAGGAGCGGGGCGCGTTATTACGTGGAGATAAAAGACGGCCCCCTCGTGTCGAGGCACCGCCCTTCCGTTGACGTGCTCTTTAGAAGCGCCGCCCAGTACGCGGGCAAAAACTCGGTGGGCGTCATAATGACGGGCATGGGCGACGACGGGGCGCGGGGACTCCTTGAGATGAGGGACGCTGGCGCGGCCACGATTGCGCAGGACGAGGAAACGTGCATCGTCTTCGGCATGCCCAAAGAGGCGATAAAGAGAAACGCGGTGGATAAGATAATGCCGCTCGACCTCATATCGGCCGAGGTCATTCGGTTTTGTAAGTAGCTGTGGACAAACATGCCCGCAAAAAAGCGGCGTTAGTTAAGCAGACATAAGGAAACTCTGATTAATTCTTTTTTTGTCATTCTGAGCGAGTAGGGGTTTTGTCATCCTGAGCGCAGCGAAGGATCTGCTTCTTCCGTTGTCATTGAGGAGTGAAGCAAAAGCAG
>JACRCC010000024.1 GCA_016234405.1 Deltaproteobacteria bacterium
CGTTGGTGATGTAGAATTTCTCGCGCGGAAGTCCGAAGACCTCCCTCAATATCCCGACGAGAAACCGCCCTGCCTTTCCGACAAAAGGGGTTTTGAGCTTGGTCTCCTCGCGCCCCGGGGCCTCGCCGATGACCATTACCCTGCACGGACACGGGCCTGAGGCGAAGACGAGGTCAACGCCCTTGAGGCGCGGGGATTCGGAGATTTTCTTGAAGAGTCTTTTAAGGTGGGGGTTAACGGGGTTCAGTGACAAGGTTCGAGAGAGGTTGATCGTTAAGGGGTTGATAAAAAGTCAATTAAGCCAATCCAGTTTGTTGGAAATCAGCAGTTCGTTTTTCTGCCTATGATGAGTCGTTTTCATTGGGATGGCTTCGTATGGAAAATTGAATTTGGATGCCAAGTCTCGAATCTCCTCGGAATCATCATACGTCATCAGGAAATTTCCCTTAATCCTTGAAGTCAGATCGAAGAGCTTAGCATGATCGACTTGATGATGAGTGTACAATCTTCTCCCCGCAACCGTATACGGCGGATCAATAAAGAAGCAACAGTCCTTTTTATCGGCATATTTGCCGAAGACCTTGAATATATCTCCATGGAAGAATGAAATCTTCTCTTTAACCTGATGAATTGCAAGAATCCTGTCTCTTATTGTTTTGGGATACCACCTCGAAGCAATGCCTTTCCCGTTCTCTCCGTGTTTTATAAGTCCGGAACCTTTTGCCATAATGCCGCCGTGAAATATTCTATTCCTTAAGATCGTGCAGAAGGCCGCCTCTCGGATGCTCTGATTGGGTCTTGTAAGCTCTTTTTCAACATTCTGTAAAGCCAGATCGAAGCGAAAAATTTTATTCGCCAACCATTTATTATCTTCACCCAGAATCGTTTTCCAAACCGCCGCAATATCCGCATCCAGTTCTATCATGACGATATGTCTCGCGCGATTTTCAAAGGCCGCCGTTAAACTTACGATGCCTCCGCCCCCGAAACAGTCAACCAATGTCGTTTCCGATGCCTTGAAAGACCTGAGCCATTTTCTGATGACCGGGATGAGCCATGTCTTGCCTCCCGGGTAGCGAAAAGGACTGCGCTGAGGAACGGATGCCACGTTTACGGGAGAGGCGGTTTGCGGCGTTCTGATATCTTTAAAGAGCTCAAGGTTATTCATAATTATTCTTCCAGAAGGTCAGTCAATGTAGGCGCATCGGGAGGATTGGACTCAAGTTTTTCATCGAGTCTTTCCTGTAATAATTCAATGAAGCCCTTTTCTGTCCCCGGCAATGGGGTCGATATCTTCGCCAGGGCAGGCTCGAATTCAGTGTATACGATTTCTTTCAAACTTAAATTATAGCGGCAAGTCCGCTTGTTGAACTCTAAGTCATAAAGATGCCAGGCAATATCCGCTTTTTCTTTTTTCACTTTTTGCAAATCAGGGAGTGTGTCAAAGAAGGATTTTTGCAATACAACGGATTGCTTCTTACCCCAAGCCTTGAAAATGCCGCCCTTGTATAATAATTGAGGCAGTAAGCGTTTTCTTGACGAGGATAAGAAATCAGGCTTTGGATAATTGAATCCGGTTTTCCATTTAAAATTTTTGCTCGGTTTTTTGGTATACGCTTCAAACGGGTTCCTTAAATTACCAGAGATATAAACGGCCTGAACTTCCAATGAGGCAAAATCAGTCAATCTCCCTCTGTTGTCATACGAGACAAGGACGTAATCAATATTCCCGGCCGCATGGTTATTTGCGTCAGTCAGTCGTATTTCGGTCAATGATGTCCAGCTTGTTCCTTTTGGGAAGAAGAATTTGGCTGCGTTCTCAACAATAAGCCAGCTTTCTCTGAATCTGACGGGACAAGTTATAACGGTTTTATAGTCGTTAAAAATCGAACAGACGCCAAGAGGGTTGTTAGCCTTATCCTTTGTGCAATTAGGGACTCTGTTGTTGAACGGACAGAGTTTTTCACGCCGATAACGTTTGGAATCACCGCTATCGTTAATAACAGGGAATCCGAAGATTTCCGCCAAAGGGTTTTTAAAATTTCCGTCCGAGCGCATAATCACCATAAAGAAATAAAAATTGACTGAGAAACCGTTTGTCCCTCACTTAAACAACGGCAGCGGCCCTTCGGGGGTATTCCCCCCCTTCGGGTCTTTGCCAGGTTTTTCATCTGGATTGCCCTTCTCCCCTCCCCGATTCAGGTCTTCGGGGACAGGCTCCCACCCGCCCTTGTAGATGTAGCGCTCGAAGAGTTTCTGATACGGCGTCCAGTTGGAGTCGTTGACCTTGCCGTTGTTGCCGATGAGCGCCTTTACGGCCGCGACCTTCGCGTCCATGTCGTCGAGGTAGGATAGTATTATTGCCTCGAGGGTCTTGGGCCTCTTTGGGGAGCCGAACTCCAATTGCCCGTGGTGGCTCAAGATCATGTGTTTCATGAGCACGGCAAGTTGACGAGGGAAGTCGTTTATCTTGCCGATATGCGCGTCCATAAGCTCCACGCCGATGGTTATGTGCCCGATGAGGCGGCCCTCGTCCGTATAATCGAAGGATCTCCTGTATGAAAGCTCGTATATCTTTCCGATGTCGTGCAATATCGCGCCGGCCATGAGAAGGTCTTTATTGACCCCGTTTTTGTAATGCCCCGCGACCGACGCGGCAAGCCCGCACATTGACAACACGTGCTCGACAAGTCCGCCGAGGTAGGGGTGGTGCATGGTCTTTGCCGCGGGCGCGGTCTTGTAGAGTCCGCGTATCTCCGCGTCTTTGAATATGGACGTGAGGAGCGCCTTTAAGTGTTTGTCCTCCACGCCGGAGATGACGCCGTCGAGTTCGGCCATCATCTCGTCCGGGTCTCTTTTGGATGAGGGGAGAAAATCCCGTATCGAATAATCCGTTTCAGGCAGGGCGTAGATGTCCGAGACGTTCAACTGGATGCCGCCCTGATAGGCCACGGCATAGCCCTTTATCGCCACGACGTCGTCCTTGTCAAAGCGTTTTGCGGCGCCCTCGGCGTCGTCCCATATCCGCGCTTCGATGTCGCCCGTGGAGTCCATGAGCCTTATGACGAGATAGGGTTTTCCGGTCTTGCCGATGCCCGTCTCTTTTTTCGCCGCAAGGAAAGGCCCGCTTATATGGTCCTTCTCCTTTATGTCCTTCACGAAGATTTTTTTCATGCTTATACCCCTGTCCGTCGCGCTAAAAACCATTTGACGTAACGCGCCACACCCTCTTCTATCCTGACCTTTGGCTCAAAACCGAATAGTTTTTTCGCCTTTGTAACGTCCGCGTATGTTATTGGCGCGTCCCCGGGCGCGGGCACGGAAAATTTTATTTGAGCCTTTTTGCCGAGGGAGGTTTCAATCACCTCGATGAGCCTCTTGACCGTAACTGTCTTTGACCCCCCGATGTTGACTATCTCGTATGACGACGGGTTGTAGACGGCGTTTACGACCCCTGAGATGATGTCGCTTACGTATGTAAAATCACGCAGCGCAGACCCGTCGCCGTAGACCTCGATGGGTTTTCCCTCGTGAATGAGGCGCGTGAATTTTGCTACAGCCATGTCGGGCCTGCCGCGCTCGCCGTAGACCGTGAAAAAACGCAGACACGTCGCGGGGAGTCCGTAGAGATGCGAATACGTAAAGCAGAAAAGCTCGCCTGCCCTTTTTGTGGAGGCGTATGGGGATATGGGGCGCGTTATCGGGTCTTCCTCGGAAAACGGGGTTTTGCTATTGATGCCGTAGACCGAAGAAGACGACGCGAAGACGAAGTTTTTGAGGCGCAGGTCTTTAACGGCTTCGAGTATGTTGAGCGTGCCTTGACAGTTCACCCGTTCGTAGAGGAGAGGGTCTTGTATGGAGGGGCGCACGCCGGCGCGCGCCCCAAGGTGGCAGATGACGTCGGGCGAGAACGAACCGATGCTTCGCGTTACTTTTTCCCTGTCCGTTATATCGCCCTCAAATAGGGTAAGGCGCGGATTTTTCGCAAAGCCTTTGACGTTTTCCCTCTTGAGCGCAGGGTCGTAGAATGAGTTGAAGTCGTCTATTACGGCGACCGTGTCGCCCTTGTTCAACAACGCCTCCGTAAGATGCGAGCCGATAAAGCCAGCGCCGCCCGTGATGATTATCTTCATTCGGTAAGGCTAACATATTGAAAAAAACGGGTCAACGTGAAACTCCCCCTTGTGTCAAAGCAAAGTAGAAATTCGGTTAGGGAGGCTCCGCCGTCCCGTAAGGGGCGGGCATTGGGAGGGGGTACGTTTAAGGCTTAACGATGAAACAAACCACAAGCCTTTAAAGTCGGTTCAACCCGGTATCTCCGTTGCGGGTCTGCCTATCATGAAGCCCTGCGCGTAGTCCACGCCTAAGTCCCTGAGTATGTCGAGGGTCTCTTTTCTTTCCACGAACTCCGCGATTATCCTTATGCCCATGCCCTTCGCCACTTCCGTTATGGCCTTGACAAAGAGTCTGTCGTTTAAATTTTGGTCTAAGGATTTTATGAAAGACCCGGCTATCTTGATGTAGTCAACCTCCATCTCGCGCAGATACATGAACGAGCTGAAGCCCACGCCGAAATCGTCCATCGCTATGCGGCATCCGATGGATTTAAGCTCTTTTATGAACTTGGCGGCCTTTGAGAGGTCGCTTACCGCCGAGGTTTCGGTTATCTCGAAGATGAAGTTCTTTGGGTCTACCCCCTCTCGGCCAAGGGCGTCCTTCAGGAACGAGAGGAATGCCTCGTCGCCTACGTTTTTGCCGGATACGTTCATGCAGAAGTTGAGTCCTTTGGCGTTTTTTTCGAGCGTTGAATGGAGTCTCATGGCCTTACTTATTATCATCTGGTCTATGGAATTTATAAGCCCGAACCTTTCCGCGATGTCAATGACGACGCCGGGCTGCACGACGGCGCCGTCATTTTCCTGCATCCTCGCAAGGGCCTCGTAATGCGTGATGCTCTCTTCCCTTATGTCCATTATCGGCTGGAACCACGGGACGAAGAGGTCGTCTTTCAACGCCCGGACGATGCTGTTTTTCCAATGGAGGCGGGACTTCATGGTCTCGATGTATTGGTCTTCGGGGGCGAAGACGTGGCATTTATTCCGGCCCAGATCCTTTGCCTTGTACATGGCCGCGTCCGCCTTCGTAAGAAGCTCCGCGGCGTTTGCCCCGTGTTCCGGATAAACGGAGACGCCGATGCTCGCCGTGGCGTGGCCGGACACGTCGGAGTGGTAAAAACCTTCAAGGGTCTTTCTGAACCGCTCGGCGGCCATTAAACCCTGCTCGCGGACAAGGGAGGGCAGGAACACGGCGAATTCGTCTCCGCTCAATCTGCCGATGAAGTTGAACTGTTTGCGGCCGACGACGGAGGACGCCCCACCCTTGTCCTCGACGAACCTGAGCGCCGTTTTCAAAACCATAGCCACCTTGTGCAGGAACTCGTCCCCCAACCCGTGCCCGTAGATGTCGTTTATGAGCTTGAACTGGTCTATGTCGAGAAGGAGCAGTATGCCCTGCTTGAACTGCGCGCCGCTTAGAGCGGCGTTGAGGAGTTCTATGAAGTGCGAACGGTTGTAAAGCCCGGTGACCTTGTCGTAGTCGGTGAGGTAGCGGACATTCTCTTCAGTCACCCTCCTGTTAGACATGTCCTCTTGCACGCCTATGAAGTGACTTATGGCGCGGTCCGGGCTTTTTACCGGCGTTAGATATGTGTTTGAAAGAGTGGAGCCGCCGTCTTTTTTCCTCATCCTGAAGACCCCGTTCCACCGGGTCCCGGATGAAACGGTCTTCCAGACCTCGGACCACTCCTCATCAGAGAGTTCGGCGAAGACCGCGCCGCGCATATTGGCGCCGGTCATCTCCGAGGCAGGGAAACCATAGAAGCTCTCGAAGACCGGGTTTACGAATTCGATAACGCCCTTTGAGTCCGCCGTAAAAATCGCGTTTATGCAGTGAGACGTCGCCGTGCAGAATTTCCTCGAGGCGTCGTCCTCGGCGTCGAGGAGTCTTCGATACCTTTCTTGACTCTCCTCAAGCGCCTTTGACTTCTCGGAGAGTTCCTCCTTAAGGCGCCTGTTGTCTTTAAGGAGCTCATCCAACATGGGCGTTTTTCGGGGGGGGGGGGGTATCTTTTTTATCATGGCCGTGTCCTGTTTTTTCGTCTCTGGTTGAAGAGGTTTTGAATTGTTCAAAAACAAAGATGCGACCGCAGTCCGGCGAATGACGATACCGGCTTAAACACGGCTGCTCGGAAGAGCGAAAGGGAGGGCCAAATCAAAGGTTGCCGAGAGTCTAAACTATAGATTTCACAGGAAAAGTCAATGTTTTTTTAACGGCAACGGCAACGGAAGAAGCGAATTCTTCACGGAGTTTACACTGAAGCGTTGCGAACGTGTTCAGAATGACAACCGAGGCAGCCGCGTAGTGTTGTCATTATCGTTCCCACGCTCCTGCGTGGGAACGCCGTCTTAAGCAGCAATTTACTGCAAAAACGCTGCCAACGGCAAAAAATCGCTAATGAGATGCGTCAAACAATCCAAGAGAGTCAATCTCCGCATAACCTGCCGTTTGTAAAAGATTTTTTGTGAGGCCGTTTTCCATTGCATCAGCGGCGCAAGTGGACATGCCCAAAGGGCAGCGGATTTTTTCAGACACCATTGTCAAAAGAGGACAGGCTTGTCTGGTTTGCGCTGGAAAGCGGCGTTGGGCGAGGTTCAGAAAAGGATGTTGGGCCTCAAGAGCAGCTGCCATTTTTTTCTCTTGTCCTTGTCCGCGAGGTCTCCGGAGTATTTGCTCGCCCCCTCCCACACGAAACCCACCGCGAATGAAAATCCCATCTTCTCCTCTTTAAGCGGCCATTTTTTGTCCACGACGAAATAGTGTTTTATGGGGGTGAAGGTCTGGCTGTCCATGTCAATGGTGTATTCAAATCCAGAGTTGTTTATGAACGAGGCCGGAGAGTCCTCGAAGTCGAGCCTGCTCCTTCGCACCGAGAGGTAGACGACGTCTTTTATAAAGGAGTTGCCGTGGAGCTTGCCTCCCACCCTGAAGCTCCAATGCAGGGAATGGGTCGAGAATTTTCTGTCGCCCTTTATCTTCCACTCCACCTCGGTCCAATGGTCGCGTATGAGGGAGTTGTCCTTGATGGTGTAGTTGCCGGCGCTCACGAGATACCCCATGTACCCGAAGTTGCCGTCTTTTTTCTTTTCCCCCGGTCGGGTGAAGGCTACCACGTTGCCGAGAAAGGCCGTGAGCGCATAAGGTTCTTCAAACCCGGCGGTAACGGCCTTGACGAGGTTGAGGTTTTTCATGACCTCCGTGCTGTCGTAAAAATCGCTTGCATGGTCTTTGATGAGCACCCCGGCCCCGGGCATGGGGAAGGCCGACGCCTCAAGCACGAGAAAGCGCGGGATCAAGGAGCTGAAGAGGAGGTCGCGGTATATCTGCAATTCGGGTTTTTCCCCGGCATCCGGTATGGGCGCGTCCGTAAGGCTTATATAGAGGCCGATGCTTGAATAATAAGCGTCAAGCTCAGGCTCGATACGAATCCTTTTGTTATCCGCCTCGGGTCTTTTTTGCGCGGATGCGTCCTCGGCAATAGCCGGATATGCGGCCGCGAAGACGAGGGAGGATGATAGGCAAATGAGGGCTATGAGCCGCTGAAAGGACATTGCGCGCCTGATGACCGGGTGTTTTTCCTCACGATTGTATAACAAGAGACCGGAGGAAAGGAAGGAGATTTTACCGGTATGTTTGTCCGAGGCCGTGATTTATGTTATATATAAGCGATGCGGGGTAGGGGGGAAGACATTGGAGGATGGGGAAGGATGCGCCATCCGGCGGCCTTTATCGCGCTCTTTGCCGTTGTATTCATCGTCTATTCCAATACGTTCAACTCGCCATTTCTCTTTGACGACAAATCCAACATCGTAAAGAATTACAGCCTCGACAACCTTTCTTTACTCTGGCCGCCCACCGGCATGAGATATTTCACAAGGCTCACCTTTGCGCTCAATTATTACTTCAACGGACTTTCGGTCAAGGGGTATCACATAGTAAATATCCTGATACACGCCTCTGCCTCCTGCCTCGTGTATCTCATGGCCCATTTGACGTTCAAGACGCCCGTTATGAAATCCGCGCTTACCGGAAAAGGCGACGCGCCATTCTACGCATCCCTTGCCGCAGCCCTTATCTTCGCCGTCCATCCGCTCCAGACCTCGGCGGTAACGTATATCGTCCAGAGGCACGCGTCGTTGGCCGCGCTTTTTTATCTCCTTTCCCTCGTCCTTTTTATTTCTTATCGTTCCCACGCTCCGGCGCGGGAACGCATTATCCTCCTTATCATGTCGCTCGTAACCGCTGTAATGGCGCAGATGACTAAGGAAAATTCCATAACGCTGCCCGTGGTCATCGTGCTTTACGACCTTGTTTTTTTTAACGACGTAAAGGGGGCGGTAAAGAGGCTTATAACTTTAAGCCCGTATATAGCCGTCTTTGCGATAATCCCCCTGACCATAATCGTCATCAAGACGGGCCTTTCGGTCGAGGGGTTTCTTGAGGCGACTCAAACCGTAAGCGGAATGGTCTCGGCGGTCATGAGTCCGTATCAGTATCTCATAAACCAGTTCAGGGTCGCGGTAACTTACATCCGGCTTTTATTTTTGCCTTTCAATCAAAACCTCGATTACGACTACCCTGTGTCGGATTCAATCTTCGAGGCGCGGATAATATTGTCTTTATTATTTCTTCTCTCAGCGCTCGGCGCGTCGCTCTACGTCTTTGTCCGCTCCCGCAGGTCAGGCAACGGCCTCCTATTGACGGCTGCCTGCGGGGTATTTTGGTTTTTTATCACCTTATCGGTCGAGTCCACGATAATACCCATAAAGGACATCATATTCGAGCACAGGTTATATCTTCCGCTCGCCGGGGTCGCAATAGGTTTTTCTTTTGCCGCGCTTTGGTTCTTTTTTTTCCTGAAAGAGAGGTTCGGGGTATCTACCCCGCTTTATGTCACTGCCGTTATTTTTATCGCGTTGACTGCGCTGCCCCTTGGCATTGCCGCCTACGCAAGGAACGGCGTATGGAGCGACACTGTGAGCCTTTGGAGCGACGTTGCGAGTAAAAGCCCTAATAAGCCGCGTGTCCACAACAACCTCGGCAACGCCTACCGCGAGGGCGACAGGGTGGCCGAGGCAATCAAGGCGTATAAGACGGCCGTTTTGCTCGACCCTGAACTTCCTGAAGCGCACAACAATCTTGGCGATGCGTATATGGCCCAGAATACGCCCGAAACGATTGATGAGGCAATAAAGGAATTTGGGATGGCCGTAAAATACAGGCCCAACTACGCCGCGGCGCACAACAACCTCGGCAACGCCTATCACGCAAAGGGCATGACGCAGGAGGCGGTCAAAGCCTTTAACGAATCGCTGAAATATAATCCGGCGAATTCAACCGCTTACTATAATCTCGGGGTGCTCTACGAAGAAATAGGCAGATACGACGTTGCCGTTGATAATTACCGGATGTTTATTAAGTTCGCTCCGAGCCAGTTTACCGCGCAAAAGGCCATCGTAAAGGGGATTATCGAGGACCTGTCGGGCAAAAAGGGAGGGGTTTTAAAGACCCGGAACCCCTCCTCAAAGGCACGGCGATAATGGCGCGGACAAGGCCGTAATCGCGGTTCCTCGTTACGGAGCGTGAGAACGATAGTTTTTTTATTTGAACTGACAAGCGAATTATCATATAATATGCAATTGTGGCCGCCCAGCACCGCTTTTCTGTGCGAAGTATGTCAATAACCAACGTGCTTTCGTAATAAAAAGTGGCGCTGGGCGGCCTTATATATCCCCCACCCTGCCCTCCCCCATAAAGGGGGAGGGATAAGAGGAAGAGGGTCATTAAACGACTACGGTTAAGGAGGTAGTATCATGGGTGATTGCGGAAGCTGCGGGCCCGCGGGAGCGGGGCCTTTTTCCGAAGGCGTTGACCTCGTGGAGTTTGTGAACAACGCGCACGGCGGGGGCGTAAAGAACGCGCCTATCCCGGACGGGGGGCTTAAAACAAAATGTCAGGGCTGCGGAGAAGTCTTCGTATTGAAGACCTTCGTTGGCAAGTGCCCCAAGTGCGGCGGAGTTCACGCGGTATCCCCCCCGAGGTGCGACGACGAGGCGAACATCCAGTTCGCCGGCAAGGGGTATAAGCTGCCTGAGGACAGGTAACGGCCGTGAACCGTGAATCGGTTCACGGCCGTTACGTCTCACGGTCACGGCCGTTGTGCAGCATCTCGAATGCCTTATTTAACTCCGCGTGGCTTCCGAGCACCACGAGGATGTCCCCGGTCTCCACCTTGAAGTCCGCGCTCGGGTTTGTCCGCGCCTCCCCCTTCCTCACTACGGCTATTATCGTGGCCCCGGTTTTTTTCCGTAACCCCAACTCCGACAAGCTCTTGCCCGATATGTCCGTCCTTCCCGCGTCCACGTAGAAGGTGTCGGTGAGGGATTTTTCAAGGACGGCCGTGAGGGAGGCAAGTCTGTCTTTGCCAGGCGTTGGAGTCCTGAACATCGCGTAGCCCTCGCTCCTTATAAGGTCAATCTGGTTCTGGATGATGTTGCCGGGTATGCGGTAGTCCCTGAGCACCCGCGCGAATATCTCTACAGAGGTCTCAAACTCCTCCGGTATGACCTGATTTGCCCCGAGCCGGTAGAGGTCCTCGACCTCGCGTATGTAGCGCGTGCGCACGAGTATCGAGACCGCCGGGTTCATGTCGCGGCTGGTCTTCACGATTCTCCTCGTGCTTATCGGGTCGGATATTGCCACGACGACCATCTTGGCCGACTCGACGCCCATCTTCTTGAGTATCTCCGTGTGGGACGGGTCTCCGAAGTATGCCCTGTGGCCGTCGTCTTTGGCCTCTTTGACCCTGTCAATGTTCATGTCAACGACAAGGTGATTTATGCCGGTCTCCTTTAAGACGCGCGCGAGGTTCCGGCCGTTAAGCCCGTGCCCGACGAGAAACCCGATGATGGTCGGCAGCCCCGCCCTTGTCATGAGGATGCTTATGGGCACGGACACGGCCATGAGGATTACGATGTCTTTTAGGAGAGGGATGTTTTCCATGTTCGTATAATACGCTAAAAACGGGGATTTGCAAAATCAAGAGGGTTAAAGTATACTGAAAAAGAGTTTATTTTTTAATTTATCGTTCCCGCGTTCCGGCGTGGGAACGCGGAGTTCGGGATAGATGGAAAAATACAACCGCGCTTTTATCATCAACGGTAAAGACGTCGCGGCCCGTTTAAGGGCGGAGCTTAAAAAAGAGGTCGTGCTCTTAAGGGAAAAATATTCCATTACCCCCGGGCTTGCCGTTGTGCTCATAGGCGAAAATCCGGCGTCCAAGGTCTACGTCCGCAATAAGGCGCGGGGCTGCGAGGAGGTTGGGATAACCTCCATCCAGCATACGCTGCCGGAAGGCGCCTCTCAGTCGGAGCTGTTGGCGCTGATAGCGAGGCTCAACGGCGCGAAGGACGTCCACGGTATACTCGTGCAGCTGCCTTTGCCAAAGCAGATTGACCCTGAGACGGTCATCGAGGCCATTGCGCCGGAAAAGGACGTGGACGGCTTCCACCCGTATAACATGGGCAGGCTCATGGCCGGTATTCCGGTCTTGCAGCCCTGCACCCCTTACGGCGTGATGAAACTCCTTGAGGCGATAGACTTTAAGGTGGACGGCAAGGACGCGGTTATCATCGGCAGGAGCAATATCGTGGGGAAACCCATGGCCATGATGCTCCTCAAAAAAAACGCAACGGTCACGGTTTGCCACTCAAAGACCGCATATCTGCCCGATAAGGTGCGCGCCGCGGACATCGTCGTTGCGGCCATAGGCAGAGAAAAGTTCGTCAAGGGAGATTGGATAAAAGAGGGCGCGGTGGTGATAGACGTTGGCATAAACCGCGCGAAAGACGGCGGCCTCGCCGGGGACGTGGACTTTGAAGAGGCCAGCCTTCGCGCCGCATACATCACGCCGGTCCCCGGAGGCGTAGGCCCGATGACGATAACGATGCTCCTTGCAAACACGGTGCAGGCCGCAAAGTCGCAATTAATCCCCCTCGCGTGATTTATGATAATAACGAAGAATAAGGACATAAATGCTATTATCAAGTCCCTCGAAGGGAGAAAAAAGATATATCTCTTCGGGTGCAAGTCCTGCGCCGAGCAGTGCCATACCGGCGGTGAGGCGGAATTGAAGGAGATGTCAGCCAGCCTTGAGGAGAGGGGTTTTACGGTGACCGGGCATTCTCTCGTGCCTGAGACTTGTTACCGCCAGTACGCGTTGAAGGAATATAAAAACGCCGCGTGTAAGACGTCTGACGCCGTGCTCGTCCTTGCATGCGGGGCCGGCGTAAGGACCGTGGCGGACGCGGCTGACGAGTCCCAGCCCGTGCTCCCGGCGCTCGATTCGATATTTCTCGCCACGGTCGAGAGGCAGGGCAGGTTTTTCGAGGGGTGCTCCCTTTGCGCCGAGTGCGTGCTCGCGGATACCGGCTCCATATGCCCTCATACGGATTGCCCCAAGGGGCTTCTTAACGGCCCGTGCGGCGGCGTGGCGGACGGCATGTGCGAGGTGAACGTTGAAAATGAATGCGCGTGGGTTAGGATATACGAGAGACTCAAAAAACAGGATAGACTCCATCTGATGAAAAAAACTGCGCCCCCCAAAGACCACTCACTGTCGGTCAAGCCGAGAAGGGTGCTCCTCAGGAACCCCGTCGGCGCCGTGCCCGCGTCAAAGAAGAAGGGTTCACGGCCGTGAACCGTGAGTCGTGAATCGTGAGACGTGAAGCGTGAGATGGAACGGCCGTGAGACGTGAGTCGTGAGACGTTACGATTCACGGCCGTTACGCCTCACGGCCCTTAATATGACTACCGCGTTAGTATATTCCGACAGGTTCGGCGCCTTCCACTACGGCGCCGACCATCCCATGAGACCGGCCCGGTTGCGCCTCACCTTCGACCTCATGTCCGAGCTTGGCCTCACAAACCTCCCCGATGCCGTCATTATCGAGGCGCGTCAAGCCGTCGAGGGCGAGCTTTTGCTATTTCACACCCCTGAATACCTGCGGGTTTTGAGAGAGGCGAATACCGGCGTCATCCCGGTAAAAGGGCCGGAGCACGGCATCGGTTACGGGGATAATCCGGCCTTCAAGGGCGTCTTCGAGTGGTCGTGTTATTCAACCGGCGCCTCGATTCAGGCGGCTGAGCTTGTCGCGTCCGGCGGCGCGGACATCGCATTTAACATCGCGGGGGGACTCCACCACGCCATGCCCGGCAGGGCATCGGGGTTTTGTTATTTGAACGACGCCGTGGTTGCCATAAGGCATCTCGTGGATATGGGGCATAGGGTGGCCTACGTTGACATTGACGCGCATCACGGCGACGGGGTCGAGTACGCGTTTTACGATACAAACAAGGTCTTGACAATATCCCTTCACGAAAGCGGGCAGTGGCTCTTTCCGGGCACTGGTCTCGTGACCGACATTGGCATTAAAGAGGGCAAGGGCTTTTCCGTGAATCTTCCATTTCCGCCCGGCGCCGGGGACGGACTTTTCGCGCGCGGCTTCGAGGAGATAGTCCCGGCCTTTATCGGGGCATTCAGGCCCGACGTGCTCGTAACGCAGCTCGGCGTTGACACCTTTTCCACTGACCCGATAACGCATCTGAACCTTACGACAAACGGTTTTGAGAGGATGGTCAGGGCGTTTAAGGGTTTTGGCGTCCCGTGGGCCGCGCTCGGCGGGGGAGGATACGATCTCGGCAACGTTGCCCGCGCTTGGACGCTCGCGTGGGCGGAGATGAACGGCGCAGCCCCGCCCGAAACGATCCCGGAGGATTTTATCCTGAAAAACGGCGCGATATTCAAGTCGGATAAATTACGGGACGAGCCGCTAAAACCCCTCCCCGACGCCGACGTCCGAATTGTCGAGAAGGACATTGCCTTTCTTATAAGAGAGGTTCTGCCGATGGTGTTGGGGCAGTAAGGCTATACCGGGCGCTTGACAACCGTATATGATTAGCATATACTAATTACAAATGGACATTTTTGCATTACTGTCGGGGTGCGTCGGTTTTGAGCGGGACGCGCACAACGCCGGAAAGAATTGGCAAAAACACCGCGTTACGCCGTCAGAGTGCGAAGAGATATTCTTCAACCATCCTTTGGTGGTTGCGGATGACGTTAAACATTCGGAAAAGGAGAACCGCTTTTATGCGCTTGAACGTGCGGACGCCGGGCGGATGCTCTTTGTGGTCTTCACCGTCCGGCGGGATATTATCCGCGTGATATCGTCAAGGGACATGAACCGCAGGGAAAGGGAGGCCTATCAATCACATGAAGAAGCCGCCGAAGTTTAAAAACGAAAACGCGGAGAGGGAATTCTGGGCAACCCGTGATTCCACGCAATACGTTGACTGGAAAAGGGCGAAGAGGGTCGTGCTGTCGAATTTGAAACCATCGCGGAAGACCATCTCTTTGCGGCTCCCTGAGGCGATGCTTGAGGAGTTGAAGCTTCTGGCCAACAAGAAGGACGTGCCGTATCAATCGCTTCTAAAGGTCTTTCTTTCGGAAAAGATCAGGCAAGAGTTGGAGGCCGGTTAAACGGCGAAGGCCGGCAATGCCCTCGCACAGCTCTTCACACATCACCCAGCGCCTCTTTACCCCCCTATCGCCTTTAACGTGTTTTTTGCCTCTTTGCTCACGCCCTCGTCGGGGTCATCCGCGTAGGCGCGGACAAATCCCGCGAACTGCTTGGCCCTTTTGCCGAAAGACCCTATCGCCTTGATGAGCGTCGCGGTCGTCTCGGCGTCTTTAGCGTCGCCGAATTTCATGAGGGCGTTTACGAACATCTGCATCTCGGCGTCCGAGAGGGATGCGGCAACGGATGAGAGGGCCTCAGCCGCCGCTGCGGCTGCCCCGGACCCACCCGTATTGAGGACGTTCATAAGGGCGTCAATCCCTTTTTTTCCGGCCTTTACGAGGGCCTCGGCCGAGGTGAGGCGGTGGTAATGGCTCTGGGTATTGCCGAGTATGTGCTTGCCGAGCGCCGCGATGCCCTCGTCTCCGAATATCTTGGTGAGCGTGGCGGCGGAGGATTTTCTCACGTGGTATGCGTCGCTGTTTAGGTGCTCGACGAGGACGAACTTGGACTCGTTCTTGAAGTAGGTGGCAAGCTCCTCGCAGGCGAAGATGGATATCTCCTCGTTTTTGTGGTCGAGCGTGGCGGTGAGCACGTCGAAAAAGGCGCGGTTCCGGGTGATGGCGATGGTGTGAAAAACGGTCTGGGCCGAGATGTTTTGCGGCGGGGTGTTTATGAATTCCGAGATGGCCGCGACCGTCTCCTTTGAGTCTTTCTTGGCAAGGGAGTTAATGAGCATGGTCCCCTCTTCCATCGAGACCGTGCCTGACATGACCTTCACGAACATGTTTGCGAGCTGTTCTTTTATCGCGCTCACCGGCATATCATCCGTTGTCCGTATTTTTAGAGACCCTTGAGCAGATTCAATTTATCTTCTTAAACGGTTTTTGTCAATAACATCGATTGCATTTGCGGGATTTTCGGGTAGAATTATCTTTGAAGCGTTTGCCTGTCCCGCGTTTTGAGGCCCCATCTTTGTCCTCATCTTCCGTTGTTCATCCGCGACCCCCACATAGCAGCTCAGGCCTTCAGGCCTGATTGTATCAGGGCTAAAGCCCTGAGCTGGGGGACACATCATTAGCTTAATTTATCAGGTGGCAAAAATATCAGATGAAGATATTCCCTCTATCGCTTTTCCGAAAGGCCCTTGCGGCCACGCTCGCCATTCTCCTGCCGATACTTATAACTTTTCTCTACGGTTACGAGAAGAACAAGGCGTTTTTGAAGAGAAGCGCGCTTACTTCCGTTTCCTCGATTGCCGAGGCCTACGAGGGGCAGCTCATCCAATTCCTCGAAATGTCCAAGAGGCGGGCCGTTGATTTTTCGAGCGACGGATTTATAAGGGATGAGCTTAAAAGGCACAACGACGGCGACAAACACGCTGCATCGAGGCTCCGCGGGCATCTTTTGAAGAACAAAATAGTCCTCGACAAGACCATAAACAGGATATGCGTTTTAAACCTCGAAGGGCGCATCGTCGCGTCAACGGAGGCAGGGGCAATCGGCAATAGCCTCGCGGGCGAGGAATTTTTCGGTAATGCCAAGGGGTCAGCAACCGTCGCCGAGAGGTTCAATAAGAGGAGAGGTGTTTCCGAACTTGCCGTTGGAGTTCCGCTGACCGACAAGACGACCGGCGCGCCCATAGGCGTCATCGTGAACTTCATTGAGTTTACGGAGTTCAGCAGGATACTCTCCGGCCTTTTCAGCAAGGAACTCGGCGCGCGCTCCTCGGATAGAGGCAGGCCCGCGGCCATGGATATCTACCTCGTGAATAAGGACAGGCTGATGATGACGGAGTCGAAATTTATGACGGACGCGCCCATGAAGCAATCGGTTGATACGCCGCCGGTCGAGAGGTGCCTATCGTTTAAACAGGGGCACGAAGGGTTTTATAAAAACTATCGCGGGCGAGAGGTCGTCGGGGCCTCGATGTGTATGCCGGGTTTGGGCTGGACCCTGCTTGTCGAGGTGGACACGGAAACGGCGTTAGCGCCGGTCTCGGATATGCAAAGGGACGCGGTCATCGCCGGGGGCATCGTCTTTGCGCTCATCGGGGTGTTCTTCGCGTTTTTTTTTAAATCAATAGTGAGGCGCATCCGCGTCCTCTCAAGCGCCGCGGCAATGATGTCGCGGGGCGATTACGGCGTTACGGTCCCGGTAACCTCAGGCGACGAGATAGGGATGCTCTCCGATTCCTTCAATACCATGACACGCGAGATAAAAAAGCGCGCGGAGAAAGTCAGGGTGAGCGAAGACAGATTGAGGGCCGTTGTGGACAATTCATCTGCGGTGATATATCTCAAGGACGTGGAAGGGCGCTATCTGCTCGCAAACAGAAGTTACGCGAGGCTTATAAAACAAGGGCGCGAAGAGATGATCGGGAAGACGGACTTCGATTTTTTCTCTAAGGGTATAGCGCAGGCGTTCAGACAAAACGATCTAAAGGTCTTAGAAGAAAAAAAGGCGATGGAGTTCGAGGAGGTGCTAACGGCCGACGGCGGCCTCCGTTACGCCATTTCAATTAAGGCGCCGCTCTTTGACGCCGAAGGCAGGGCATACGGCGTGTGCGGCATCTCCACCGACATCACGGAGAGGAAGATGAGGGAGGTGGAGCTAAAACTCCTCCACGACCTTGCGATGACTATCGGCGCATCCGAGGACTTCCACGCCGCCCTCAAGATCGCCGTAGTAAGGATATGTAAGGCAACCGGATGGACATTCGGCGAGGCATGGCTGTCGAAACGTGAGTGGCCTTCGCTCGATTACGTTTTTGGCTGGCCTGACGACGAAAACGGCAAAAAGGGTTTCATAGAGTTAAGCAGAGGCATGACCATCGAGGCCGGGGCAGGGCTCCCCGGCAGGGTCTGGGTGTCGAAGGCGCCGGAATTGGTGAAAGACGTCTCGGCGGACGGCGCGATCTTCCTGCGCTCGGATGCGGCGCGGGCCGCCGGGTTCAAGGCCGCGGCGGGCTTCCCGATAACAACGGGCGGAGGGGTTCTTGCAGTCCTCGTTTTTTTCATAGCCGCGCCCAAGGAAGAAGACGCGCATCTCGTCGAACTCGTCTCCGTGGCGGCCGCGCAGCTTGGCTCCGTGCTTATGAGAAAACTTGCGGAGGAGCAAAGGGGGGAGTTGCAGTTCAGATACGAAGGCCTCGTCAACAACCTGACCGCCGGGGTCTTTAGATGCTCGATGTCCGAGGACGGGCGTTTTATCGAGGCGAACCCGGCGGCAATTTACATGCTCGGGGCAACGTCCAAAGACGAACTCCTCAAACGCGGCATCTGCGATTTTTATTGCGACGGCAAGAAGAAAGAGGATATGAAGGAAAGGCTCTTTGACGAGGGCCGGATAAAAAACGAGGAGTTTGAACTAACAACCCTGAAGGGCGGCCATATCTGGGTCTCGCTGAGCGCGGCGGCAAAGGAAGACAAGGCGGGCGCGGTCTACTGCGACGGCATTATGGTGGACATAACCGAGAAAAAATCCCTCGAGGAGCAATTGCGCCAGTCCCAGAAGATTGAGGCAATCGGCAGGCTCGCCGGAGGGGTTGCGCACGACTTCAACAACATCCTCACGGCGGTAATCGGCTACGGGAACATGCTTATCATAAAGCGCGGTGCAGACGAAACGGTAAAGGGGTTCGCGGAGCACATACTGACGCTTGCGGATAAGGCCGCGCACCTCACGCACGGGCTTCTTGCCTTCAGCAGAAAACAGGTGATGAACCTGCGCCCCGTTGACATAAACGAGCTTGTAAGGAGCGTCCAGCAGCTTCTTGCAAGGCTCATCGGAGAGGACATAGAACTCAAGGCGGATTTATTTGACAAGGCCCTCGTGGTCATGGCCGATTCCATCCAGTTGGAACAGGCGCTGATTAATCTCGCAACGAATGCGAGGGACGCCATGCCCCAAGGCGGGGCGCTTGCCGTATCAACGGGCATCGCTGAACTTGACGCGGAATATGTCAATTCGCACGGCTACGGCGCGCCCGGCAGATACGTATTGATAACCGTTTCGGATTCCGGCGCGGGCATGGACGCGGACACGAGGAAGAGGATATTCGAGCCGTTTTTCACCACGAAAGAGATAGGCAAGGGCACGGGTCTGGGCCTGTCCATCGTATACGGCATAATAAAGCAGCATAACGGATACATAAACGTCTACAGCGAACCCGGCAAAGGCACGTCCTTCAGGATATACATCCCGCTCGCGCAGGCGCCCGCAGAGGAGTTGAAACCCGTGGAGCACGCGCCCGTGAGGGGCGGGAGCGAGACGATTCTTTTGGCCGAGGACGAGGCCGAGGTCCTCGATATAACGAAAAAGACGCTCACGGAGTTCGGGTACACGGTCATCGCGGCCGTTGACGGAGAAGACGCCGTAGTTAAATTCAGGGAGAAAGGCGCGGGGATTGACCTTGTCATACTCGACATGGTCATGCCGAAAAAGGGCGGGCCTGAGGCCTACGCGGAGATAAAAAAATTTGCGCCCGACGTAAAAGTCCTCTTCACGAGCGGTTATGCCGAGGAGATGATGCGGGCGGCTGGGCTTGCAAGGGATACATTCAACTTCATCTCCAAGCCCGCGGCCCCGGGGGATTTCCTGAGAAAGGTGAGGGAGGTCTTGGATAATAAATGAGTAAAACAACGGACGGCTCCGTAATCATAGTGGACGACGACGCATTCGTGCTCGAGACGACCGCGTTTATCTTGACCTCGCGCGGTTTCCTCGTCAACGCATACGGCAAGGCGGCGGACGCGGTGAAAAGGTTCAGGGAAAAAAGGCCGGACGTCGTCTTGACCGACGTAAAGATGCCCGGCACGACCGGCATACAACTCCTCGAGGAGCTGCGCTCCATATCCCCGGACCTGCCAGTGATACTCATGACCGCCTACGCGGAACTTGACGTGGCGGTCGAGGCCGTGAAAAAGGGGGCGTTTGACTTCATCATAAAGCCCTTCAGTCCCGAGTACCTCATCCATTCGGTGGAAAAGGCCGTGAACTACGCCAAACTCGTTTCACTTGAGAAAAACTACAAGGGCGTCCTTGAGCGGGAGGTGAGGAAAAGGACGGACGAGCTTGCCGGCGCGCTCAAGATGGTCAAGAACATGAGCAAGGAATTGGCGCTCCGTTTGACGACGGTCGCCGAATACCGGGACACGGACACGGGAGAGCACATCAAGAGGATAGGCCTTTACTGCGCGAGCATTGCGGCCAAACTCAAACTGTCTCCGGAGTTCGTGGAGACCATGGCCTTTGCAAGCTCCATGCACGATATCGGTAAGATTGGCATACCCGACAGCATACTCTTGAAACCCGGGTCCTTGACGGGTGAAGAGTTCGACGTTATGAAAACACACTCGGCTATCGGCGCGCGGATGCTCGAGGACTCGCCGTACCCCGCCATTCAGCTTGCCGCGTCCATCGCCCTTGTCCATCACGAGCGTTGGGACGGCACGGGATACCCTAAAGGTCTTAAAGGGACGGCAATCCCCATCGAGGGCAGAATAATAATACTTGCAGACCAGTATGACGCGCTCACGAGTAAGCGTCCTTACAAGAAGGCTTTTTCTCACGAAGACACGGTCAAGATAATCACCGAGGGCGACGGCAGGACAAAGCCGGAACACTTCGATCCGGATATCCTCAAGACGTTTATTGAAATCGAGCCGGAGTTCAAGAAGATACGAGAATCGTTGGAAGACTGAGAACGGCCGTGAACCGTGAAACGTGAATCGTAACGTCTCACGATTCACGGCCGTTGCGATTCACGGTATCTACACGGCCGTGCCCCCCTAATCTCCCTTTAATCTACGTAAATCTATACTCACAATTAAGTAATGAAGCCGGAATGTGTTTGCTGGTATAATCACCGTTAAAGAGGAACCATGAGGATACTTGTCGTCGAGGACGAAAAAGACCTTGCAGCGATAGTAAAACAGGGTCTTGAAGAAGAAGGTTACGTGGTGGACGTTGCCCGCGACGGGGAGGAAGGGCTGTACATGGCCGAGAACTTTCCGGCGGACGCCGTTATCCTCGACATAATGCTGCCCGTGATGGACGGCATCGCGGTGCTGACGCGCATGAGAAAGAAGGGGATTAAAACTCCTGTGATACTCCTTACGGCGCGGGACGCGCTCGCGGACAAGATTAAGGGGCTTGACACGGGCGCGGACGATTATCTGACGAAGCCCTTTGTCTTTCAGGAACTCCTTGCAAGGGTGAGGTCTCTTTTGCGCAGGAAGGGAGAGGCCAAACAGGCCGCGATCCAAATCGCGGACCTCGAGATAAACACCGCGTCCCACGAGGTCAAGCGGGGCGGCAAGGCAGTAGCCCTCTCTGCCCGCGAATACGCGCTTTTGGAGTTCCTCGCCTACAGAAAGGACAACGTGGTGAGCCGCACGGAGATAGTGGAGCACATATACAGCGAGGACAAGGACATGGATTCAAACGTCGTTGACGTATACGTCAATTATCTGCGCAACAAGATAGACAAGGGCGCAAAGACAAAACTCATACATACCGTGCGCGGCGCAGGTTACATGCTCAAGGTTGAATAGTCACCCCCATGCTCAAATCCATAAAATTCAAACTCGTCATCTGGTGTCTTGCCGTCTTCTCGCTCGTATTCGCCGGGCTTGAGATATACCTCTATTACAAACTCGAGGGCGTGGTGATAAGCCTCGTGGATGACCACCTCTCCACGAGCGTGCAGTCGCTGGCGAATCTTCTTACAATCGAGGAGGCGCACGGACAGCTCGAAAAGGAGCTTGCGGAACTCTCCTCGACCGCGACCGGCGATTACGCCAAGAGTCTCTCCGGCCATTATTATCAGGTGCTTAGCCCCGACGGGGAGGTCGTCGTGCGCTCTCCCTCCCTCTCGATTTCAGGGGCGTCCCTGCCGGCCATGAAGGGGATAACCGAGACGGCCAAATACGAGACCGTAACCGGCCCAGCGGGAGAGAGGATGCGGATGATAACGAAGCCCGTGCGATACGCGGTGGGGCATCTCACGTTCCAGGCCGCCGATGACCTTGCGGATACCTATCTGCTTGTCATCTCGTTCAGGAATATCATTCTTTATATTTTCCCCGCAGTCTTCATCCTCACGATAGGGGGGGTCTTCGTTATCACGGGAGTTGCATTGAAGCCCCTCAAGAGGTTCAGCTCTAAGTTAGGGCAGATAACCGAGGAGAACCTGAATGCAAGGGTGGACTCGGACGGGCTTGATGACGAGTTGGCCCCGCTCGCATCGAGTTTTAATATGATGCTTGCGCGCCTCGAGGGGTCTTTTTCGCGCCAGAAGCAATTCCTCTCGGACGCCTCGCATGAACTGCGCACGCCCACGTCCATTATAAGAAGCTACTGCGACGTGACGCTCGGTAAAGAGAGGACGGTAAAGGAATATAAAGAGACGCTCAATAAGGTAAGCACGTCCGTAAACAGGATGTGCGAGATAATAAACAGGATACTCGTCATATCGAGGTTAGACGCAAAGACCATAGAGTGGAAGCCTGCGCGGATTGATCTGTTCGATATAATGAAAGACGTCGTCAAGCTTCTGGAGCCGGCCGCCGCCGGCAAAGACGTCGTATTGAAGTTAAAGGGGGTGAGCGCGGTGGTGAAGGGTGACAGGGAAGGGCTGACCGAGGCGCTCACCAACATAGTCGAGAACGCGATAAAGTACAACAAACCCGATGGCCGGGTGGATATGACCGTAAAAGAAGATGGGGGTATTGCCCCATTCGGGGAATTCGCGGTTGTGAGCGTCGCGGACACGGGGATAGGCATCCCTGAAGGCGAGCGGGAAAAGATATTCGACAGGTTTTACCGCGTTGACGCGAGCCGGGGCGTAACGGTCGGCAGCGGCCTCGGACTTTCGATAGTTCGCACCATCGTCGAGGCGCACGGCGGCGGCATCGAGGTCGAGAGCGAAACCGGGCGCGGGAGCACTTTCGTCGTGCGGCTGCCAAAAAACCTTGATTTAAAGAACGGGGATTAAGGAACCTCTGATTAATTGCGTTCTGTTGTCATCCTGAGCGGAGCGAAGGATCTGCTTCTTCCGTTGTCGTGCGGAGCGAAGAATGACAAGACTTTTTGTTTTCAATAAAGATAGACTCGTCTAAAAATACTGGTATAATGTCCGCCATGTCCGATAGAAAAGAAATCCCTAAGAGGCGTCTTGGCAGGACTGAATTCGAGGCGTCGGTATTGGGCCTCGGGGGTGAGGGGCTTTTAAGGAGCTTCGGAAGGCCCAAAGAGGCCGACGCCCTCATCAACACGGCCATAGATTTGGGCGTCAATTACATGGAATCGGCCCGTGCCTACTCGGGCGGCGAATCCTATTACGGGGACAGCCTCAAGGGAAGGCGCGCAAAGGTGTTTTTGGCGAGCAAATCTCATGCGCGGGATAAAAAGGGCGCGTTCGCACACCTCGAAGAGACGCTCTCCGCGATGAAAACGGATTACCTCGATCTCTGGCAGATACACGACGTGAGAACTGAAGACGACATTGCGGCGATATTCAGCCCCGGAGGGGCGATAGAGGCATTTACTGAGGCGCGGCAAAAGGGGTTGGCGCGTTTCATCGGCGTTACCGGCCACCACGACCCGGTCGTCCTCCGAAAATGCCTTGAGATTTACGATTTCGACACGGTCCTTGCGCCCGTAAATCCGGCGGAGCCGGCCTACAAGTGTTTTCTCGACGAGATAGCGCCGATAGCCGGGGCAAAGGACGTGGGCGTGATGGCGATGAAGGTGTATCTCCGAGGACAACTCGACGCCCCGAAAAAACTCCTCTTGAGCTACGCCCTCACCCAACCCGTGTCAATGGCCGTAGTGGGCTGCGACAACGTGGAGCAGATGAAGGAAAACGTAGAGGCCGCCTTAAATTTCACGCCCCTTAAATACAAAGAGGTTCAAAGGGTTACCGCCCTTTTTTCGGCCTTCGCCAAAGAGCTTATGTATTACAAGCCCTGATTGCGGCAACCTCGTGTTTTTTCCGCCGCTTACTCCAATAAACCCGTCAGCCCGCTAAAATGGCAGGATCCAAGCCTCGCACTGCTTGGCGGGGCAATAATTGCCTTGACAAGTATTGCGGGGCTGATTATATTTGGTTTGAACCCCTGCCTCTGTCCCGGTCAAGGGACAATGGAGATTGGAAGATGCGAAAGATTATCGTTGTGCTGATACTTTTGGCCGTTGCGGGCGGCGGCGCGTTTTTCTTTTTTTGGAGCAAGGAAACAGCCCCTAAATATAAGACCGTTAAGGTAACGAAGGGAGACATGGAGGCCGTTGTCACCGCTACCGGCACGGTCAACGCCGTTACGACGGTGCTAATCGGGACGCAGGTCTCAGGCGCCGTAAAAAACATATACGTTGATTTTAATTCGCCGGTCCAAAAGGGGCAGGTCATCGCCCGGATAGACCCCGGCATATTTCAGGCGCTCTTGGATCAGGCAGCGGCCAACCTCCTTGCCGCAAAGTCGAACCTCGTAAAGGCAAAGGCTTCGCTCGAGGACGCTAAAAGGACTTTGGAGAGGAATAAGGAACTCTTCAAGCGCGACCTTATCGCCAAGAGCGAGCTTGACACCTCAGGGACGAATTACGAAACCGCGAAGGCGCAGATAACCGCGTCAGAGGCGCAGATAGCCCAAACAACGGCCGCGCTGAACCTCGCCGAGACCAACCTAAGATACACCCAGATAACGTCCCCGGTTGACGGCATCGTGGATTCAAGGAAAGTTGACGTGGGGCAGACCGTTGCCGCGAGCTTTCATACGCCGACGCTCTTTACCATCGCGCAAGACCTCACGAAGATGCAGATAGACAGCAACGTCGCGGAGGCCGACATCGGAAAGGTCGTTGTAGGGATGCCGGTTGAGTTCACGGTGGACGCATATTCCGAGATAACCTTCAAGGGCGTGGTCTCCGAGATACGAAACGCGCCCATCATAGTTCAGAACGTCGTAACCTATGACGTGGTGGCAAAGGTGGACAACACGGAATTAAAATTGAAGCCTGGCATGACCGCCAACATCTCCATAATCCATTCAAAAAGAAAAAACATCTTGAAGGTCCCAAATTCCGCGTTGAGGTTTTCTCCCGCCAATTATAAGAGAGACGGGACACAGGGACGCATCGAAGGCGCGGGCGTATGGATAGAGGAGAACGGGGTTTTGAAAAGGGTCAAGGTAACAACCGGCATAAGCGACGGGATCTTCACGGAGGTCATCACTGGAGAAGTGAAGGAAGGTCAGGGGCTGATCGCGGAGTCCATCGAGAAACCTAAGGGCTATAATCATGGCGGGCCGAGGATGTTCTGACATGCTGAGAGCCGGTCATATCGTCGTCGAGGACGTTGCAAAGGATTATATGCTCGGCGAGATACGTATCCCCGCCATTAAGCGTGTCTCTCTCACCATAGAAAAGGGCGAGTTCATCTCAATCATGGGGCCTTCGGGTTCCGGCAAATCCACCTTCATGAACATATTGGGATGTCTTGACAGGCCCACGTCCGGCAGATACCTGCTTGACGGCGCGGACGTGTCAAGTCTTAAAAAAGACGAACTCGCGGAGATACGGAGTAAAAAGATCGGGTTCGTCTTTCAAGGATTCAACCTCCTTTCACGCACAACGGCCCTTGAAAACGTCGAGCTGCCCATGCTCTACAACGGGTTATCGGCAAGCGAGAGAAAAGGGAGGGCTGCCTCGGCGTTAAAGACCGTGGGTCTTGCCGGCAGAGAAGGGCATCACCCCAACCAGCTCTCCGGCGGACAGCAGCAGAGGGTCGCCATAGCAAGGGCGCTTGTGAATAACGCGCCCATAATACTCGCGGACGAACCTACCGGAAACCTCGATACCAAGACGGGCGTCGAGATAATGGAGCTTTTCGTGAGGCTCAATACCGAGGCCTCCATCACGGTGATATTGGTCACGCACGAGCCGGACATCAGCAAATTCGGCAAACGCGAGATAAGATTTTTAGACGGCGCGGTCGTAAGCGACGGACCGCATACCTTATGATAAACGTCCCGTCTACGGTCAAGATAGCGGCCATCTCCATAATGGCCAACAAGATGCGCTCCGGCCTTACGATGCTCGGCATTATCATCGGCGTTGGCGCAGTGATAACCATGCTCGCCGTGGGCACGGGCGCGAGGGAGAAGATAGGCGAGCAGATTTCCAGCATGGGCAGCAATCTCCTCATCGTGCTGCCCGGGGCCACGTCAGCCGGCGGTTTTAGGATGGGCGCGGGCACGCAGTCAACGCTCTCCATGGGGGACGCGGAGGCCATATTGAAGGAGAGTCCGTCCGTGCGTGCAGTCGCGCCCATACTCGGCGGCATAGCGCAGACGGTCTACGGCAACCAGAACTGGTCTACGGGAGTAACCGGGACGACGCCGGATTTTTTCAACGTAAGGGATTGGCTGGTCGAGAGCGGGCGGGCATTTACCGATGACGAGGTGAGGGGCGCGTCTAAGGTATGCCTTTTGGGGCAGACGGTGGCCGAGAAACTCTTCGGCGGCATTGACCCCGTTGGGCAGGTGGTGAGGATCAAAAAAGTGCCTTTTACCGTAATCGGCGTGCTTGAGAAAAAAGGTCAGTCTCCCATGGGGCAAGACCAGGACGATACGATAATCATCCCGGTTACGACGGCGCAAAAAAAGATATTCGGAACCGCGTTTCCCGGCATGGTGAGGCTCATTATGATCAAGGCCGGCGGCGTAGAGGAACTCGCCTCGGCGGAGAGGCAGGTGGCCGAGCTTTTGAGACAACGGCACCGTCTATCGGGCGCTCAGAGGCAGGAAGACGATTTCACCGTGAGAAATCTCACGCAGATGATGCAGGCCGCGGAGCAGTCCACTAAGGTCATGACGCTCCTGCTGGGCGCAATAGCGTCCGTCTCGCTCCTTGTCGGCGGCATCGGCATAATGAACATAATGCTCGTATCGGTTACGGAGAGGACGCGGGAGATAGGGATAAGGATGGCCGTGGGCGCAAAGACGTGGGACATACGCCTTCAGTTCATAATCGAGGCGGTCATTTTGTCGCTTATCGGCGGCGTCTTCGGGATACTCGCTGGCGTACTCGGCTCCATGCTCCTCACGAGTATCGCCGGGTGGAACACGGTCATATCGCCGCTTTCGGTATCTTTGGCGTTTAGTTTCGCCGGGGGCATAGGCGTGTTTTTCGGTTTTTATCCGGCGTACAAGGCCTCGCTCCTCGACCCGATAGACGCGCTTAGGCACGAATGATGGATAAGTCAAAACTCAAAGCGATAGTTTTTTCGACGACGTTTCTTTTTTTAGCGGCCCAAATGCCCTCCTGCGCGGAGACGGACTTGGATGCGCCGGAGGGCGGGCACGACCGCGCGATAATCAAACAAGGCGAGAGGCTTGACCTCAGAAGATGCATCGAGACAGCCCTTGCGCGCCAGCCCGGCGTTACCGTTGCCGCGAATAACGTCTATTCGAGCATGAACAAGGTCTTTCAGGCGCAGTCCTCCTACTACCCGCAGGTTGAGGCCACGGGCGGTTATAGCCGGACCGACACCGCGTCTTCAACGGCAACCCTGTCGAGGGCATACGACCAATACAAGGGCAGCGTCGGTCTTAAACAAAATCTCTATGACTTCGGAAAGACCGCTGAGGCGATAAAGGCGCGTGAGATCAATTTGGGGTCTTCGCGCTTTGACCTCGAAAACGCCAAAAACCAGACGGCCTTTAACGTAAAAAAAGCTTACTACAACGCGCTGCAGGCCGGAAAGAATAAGATTGTGGCCGAAGAGGCCGTCAAACAGTTTGAGCAGCACCTTGTGCAGGCAAAGGGGTTTTATGAAGTAGGCGTCAAGCCCAAGTACGACGTAACGAGCGCCGAGGTCGCCTTGAGCGAGGCCAAGGTCAACCTCATAAAGGTAAAAAACTCGCTCAAGATAGCGCGGTTAAACCTGAATAACGCGATGGGCGCGCCGGATGCGCCGGATTTTGAGATAGTAGACGACGAAGAGGCGACTCTGCGCGCGCTTAAAGAATACTCCGTTACTCTCGAAGGCGCCTTGGCAAAGGCATTTGCCAACCGCCCGGATTTGAAATCCGCGGTCGAGAAAAAAAGGTCCGCCGAACGGGGCGTCGAGCTTGCGAGAAAGGGCTATTATCCGTATCTCTCCGGCGCTGCGGCCTATAACTGGTCGGGTGAGTCTTTTCCGCTCGATAACGGATGGAGCGCAGGGGCCTCGATTACGATACCCATCTTCAGCGGATTTCTGACAAAGTATCAGGTTGCCGAGTCCAAGGCCGATCTCGGCGCGGCCCGCGCCAATGCCGAGCTTTTAAGGCAATCGGTCTCCTTCGAGGTGCAGCAGAGCTATTTCAATCTTAAGGAGGCAGAGGAGAGGATACCGGCGGCCGAGCTTTCGGTAAAGAAGGCCGCTGAGAATCTCGACCTTGCCAATGCGCGGTATTCCACGGGCGTAGGCAATCCGGTTGAGACGACGGACGCGTCCGTGGCGTACAGCAACGCAAAGCTCGCATACGGACAGGCGCTCTCGGATTATAATATCGCGCAGGCGTTTTTGGTTCTTGCCGTCGGCGGGAGATAGGGGACGTATATGAAGACGCGGCATTATACCTTGGATAATTACAGGATGGACGAGGGCGTTGGATTTCTTCTAAAACAGGCGGTCCTCGCCGTGGACAAGAGGCTCGCCGTTGAATTGAAGAAAAAGTGCCCCGAGGCCACAGTCGCGCAGTGGGCGATTTTGACGCTGCTCGGCAACAAGAAATGCGCCACCGTTGCCGAGCTCTCGGTGGTCATGGACGGCGACATGGGCGCGATAACCCGGATGATTGACCGTCTTGAGGCAAAAGGACTTATCCTCCGGCGCCGTTCGACCAGTGACAGGCGCGTCGTCAACCTGAGTCTTACTGACGCGGGCATTGGGTTGATGCCTATGCTGCCGGCCGTGCCCGTCAATGCGCTAAACGACCTCCTCAAGGGGTTTACGAAAAAAGAGGTGTCGCAGTTCAAGCAATTTCTCGTCCGGATTATCGCGGCGGGCGCTTGAGGCGGACGCGATGAAACCGAGGGAAAGACCATAACTCTCACAGGTTGTAGAAAAACTCAAAATTCGTTCAGGCTGCTCAAATCTTCCCATTGCAAAAATAAAAAGACGCAATGGGAGCCCTGCCAGATGCGAGGCCCCTATAGTATAGGGGAGCGACGAATGAGGCGCACTTTGTTGTGCGCCGCAGTGAGGAGCGACGATGACAACGAAGCAGATGGACGTTTTCGGGGCACCCACGCCAAGTGGCGCGGGTCGGCCTGCTAACGGCTACACGCTTACGTCCATAGTCCTGCACTGGGCGATTGCAGGCTTGATATTTTCCGGCGCAGCGCTCGGCGCATACATGGTGAGGCTCTCCATTTCGCCCGCGAAGCTCCGGTTCTTTTCGTATCACAAGTGGATAGGCGTAACGATATTCCTCGTTGCCGTCGTGAGGCTCTTATGGCGCGCAACACACCCTGCGCCTGAGTTGCCGCCGTCCTTGCCCCGATGGGAGCGCATGGCGGCAAAGGCAGGGCATCTTGCGCTTTACGCCCTCATCTTCATGGTCCCGGTCTCCGGCTGGTTGACGAGCTCGGCCCACGGTTTTCAGACCGTATATTTTGGGGTCTTGCCTCTGCCGGATATTTTGGAAAAGAATAAAGAACTTGCGGGGAGGCTGGAGACTGTTCATTTCGCGCTGAACAAAACCCTGCTCATCCTCGCGTTCATGCACGCGGGGGCCGCCTTTAAACACCACTTCATTGACAGGGACGACGTTTTGAAGAGGATGTTGAAACCCGGCAAGTGGATGCTTATCCTTGCGCTTCTTGCCGGCCCAGCCGGTCTATCCGCCGCGCCGCTCAATGATGAAATAGCGCGCGGGACAAGCAATATTGATTTTACGGCGTTCCAGTTGGGCGCGCCCCTGAGAGGGAGTTTTACTCGATTCGACGCTGACGTCAGGCTTAATGAAAAATATCCGGAAAAGAGCCGCGCAAAGATTATCGTCTACATTGACGGGATTGACGCGGGCGCGGACGACGCCACGATAGAGGTAAAAAGGAAAACGTGGTTTGACGCGGTCAATTACCCTAAGGCTGAATTTGTCTCTACCTCGGTTAATGCGTTAGGGAATGATAAATATAGGGTCGCGGGCAAGCTGACCATCAAGGGACGCACGCGGGACGTTGCCGCGCCGGTATCCGCCGCGAGGCTCAAAGACGCATGGCTCATCGAAGGCAGGTTCATCGTGAAGCGGCTCGACTTCAACATCGGCGAAGGCGCATGGGCGGGCACGGACACGGTGGCCGACGAGGTCGAGGTTTCGTTTAAGCTGCATGTCTTGGATGCAAAAACAAACAAACGGGGGAGGGAGGAATGAAAAGAATGGCAGCGATTTTTTTTATCCTGTTGTCGTCGTCCGCTGTTTTCGCGGCTGAGAACTATACGGTGGACAACAGGCACACGTTTCCGAGCTTCGAGGTAAACCACATGGGGCTGTCCACCTATCGAGGGCGATTTAACGTTACGAGCGGCAAGATAGTTTTAGACCGCGCGGCAAAAACCGCGTCCGTGGAGATAGAGATAGACGCCTCATCCGTCAGCACGGGTTTGGCCGAGCTTGAAAAGCACCTGAGGGCCGAGGATTTTTTCAACGTGGAGAAGTTTCCTAAGATGACCTTTAAATCCACGAGGGTCGAGTTCGAGGGCGAGAACCCAAAGGCCGCGCACGGGGATTTAACGCTCTTGGGCGTGAAAAAGCCGGTAACGCTTTCAATCTCGTCGTTTAATTGCAGGGTGCACCCGATAAATAAGAAATACGTCTGCGGCGCGGACGCATTCGTCACCATCAAACGCTCCGAGTTCGGCATGACCTACGCCATCCCGGCCGTGAGCGACGAGGTGAAACTCCTTATTCAGGTCGAGGCTATAAAGGACTGAGCTTGGCGCTGATTGACGGTCGCAAAATTCAGGGAGAGCCTTTTGAAATACAAACTCACGCTCATATATCCGGCGCACAAGAAAAACCTCGGCGCCAACAGGAGAAAGAAATACCCCATCCCGCAATTGAGCCTGCCGACCATTGCGGCCCTCACGGACGACAGGTTCGACGTAGCTATCGTTGACGACAACGTCGAGGAGGTGGACTTCGACGCAAAGACGGATTTGGTCGGCATAACCACCATGACCACGCTCGCGCCCCGCGCTTACGAGCTGGCCGCCGAGTTTAGGAGGCGCGGCGTGCCCGTCATCCTCGGCGGCATACACGCCTCCATGATGCTTGACGAGGCCTCCCGATACGCGGATTGCATCGTCGCGGGCGAGGCCGAGGGCGTTTGGCCCACTGTGCTCGACGACTTCGTGAATAAGAGGCTCAAAAAATTCTACAAGGGCGCGGGTCTCCACAATCTGGAAAACCTTCCGAGGCCGCGGCTCGACCTTTTGAAAAAGGACAGGTACTTCTCGACGTCCCTGATTATGGCCTCACGCGGGTGTCCGCACGATTGCCACTATTGCTCGGTTACGACTTTTTGGGGCAAGGGTTTTCGATATAGGCCAGTAGCAGAGGTCATTGCGGAGCTAAAGACACTTCCTGATAAGATTGTATTTTTCGCGGACGACAACCTCTACGGCAACAAGGTCTACGCCAAAAAATTATTCAAGGAGATGATACCTCTCAAGAAAAAATGGTCGTGTCAGGGAGACAGCCTCATAGCAAACGACCCTGAGCTTCTAAGGCTCGCCGCACAGAGCGGTTGTCAGTGGATATTCATAGGCATAGAATCCATATCGCAAAAAAATCTTGCAAAGATGAGAAAATCATTCAACAAGGTCGAGCAGTATAACGAGTCGTTCAAAAAGATACAGGACGCGGGCATAAGCATCTTCGGCTCGTTCATCTTCGGCCTTGACGAGGACGACGAGCATGTCTTCAAGGACACGGTGAATTTTGCGATTGACGCGAGGCTCGACGGCGCGAATTTTTACATCTTAACGCCCCTTCCGGGCACGAAATTATTCGAGGAGATGAAGGCGGCCGGCAGGGTGCTCCATACGGAGTGGGACAAATACGACGCGAACCACGTTGTCTTCAAACACACGAGACTCACCTCCGAGCAGCTCTTGGAGGGCCTCATATCCGCTTATAGGCATTTCTACTCGGTTTCATCCATCGCCAAGAGGGTTTTAAGGCCCGGCAACAAAAGGTTCATGCAGGCATTGGCCTTGAACGTCGGACGCTATTTCAGGCGGAAACGCTTCGAGCAGACGTGCCGGATGGAGTGAGGGGGGCAAACCTTATCCAGTTAAAACTGGAATCCAGAGTTTTGTGGCGGGCGATGCCAGCCGAATTGGACTTAACATAACGCAACGTCGAAAAAAAGGCGGGACTAAAACATGCTCGACCAAAAAACAACAGATGAATTGAAAAAAGGGATGCGCACTCTTTGGTTTATTTGGACGGCGATGTTTGTCTCACTTGGTATATACATACGGATATGTTATCAACTGCAGAATGTAATGTCTGTACGCATGGGGCAGAATTTCCCGTATGCACTTTTGCGAAATATACTGTTAATAGCAGCGGCAGTTAGTATCGGCCTTAGTTTCTTTTTTCGAAAATACTTTAAAAATGCTAATTTAACAAAATTCACCTCGCCAAATCGGGCGCTGTCAACTGCAGGTGTTCCATTAGCTAAATATTATTCTGCAGTATTAATCTCTCTCGCTCTCGCCGAAAGTGTCGGCATATACGGGTTTGTTCTTTTCCTTCTCAAGAAAGATTTCGATTCTCTCTATTTATTTATGACTATTTCTGCCATAACAATGATTATTCACAGGCCCAAAATCGAGGAGCTTGAAAAAATCGCAGAAAAATAAATAGCAAAGCAGGGTGGCACAGCCCACCGCGTTATTTTCGGAAGTTCCGATGTTCATTGACAGCGGTTAACCTGCGTGTTAACATGTGAATCGTGAAGCGGACGGTAATCTTTTACAAGACTGCTGACGGCAAATGTCCTGTACGGGATTTTCTGGATTTTTTGCCCGGAAAGGTCGCGCAAAAGGTTACGTGGGTTCTCAGTCTGTTGGAGGATTTGGATTTCGTCCCGTCGTCATACTTCAAAAAACTCGTTGGAACGGAAGGGATTTGGGAGTGCAGGATTTCGTTCGGGTCGAATATATATCGCATATTCTGCTTTTACGCGGACAATTCCGTTGTCGTCTTGACCCACGGGATTATTAAAAAGAGCCGGAAAATACCAAGGGCGGAAATCGAAAGGGCGGAGGCTTACAGAGGAGATTTTTTGAAACGGAGGGCATGACATGAGTGATCTAAAAAGATATATAGGCGAACGGAAGAAAAGAGACATAAAATTCGCGGAAGGATATGAAGAGGGTTACGGACAGTTCAGGATCGGGGCGACACTCCGTCAAGCGCGGGAATCGGCTGGCCTTACGCAGGAAGAACTTGCCGACAGGCTCAAAACAAAGAAGACCGCGATTTCACGGATTGAAAATCATGCTGAAGACATAAAGCTTTCGACATTGGAGCGTGTCGCTTCGGTTTTGGGAAAGCATCTGTACGTCAGCATATCTTGACGTTTGGAATTTAATATTTTCCCGGCAGCGGCAGTCTGGGAACGCAATTTCAGCGGGTTATCACGAAGATAACCCGCTGATTTATTTTAAGGTAATCTTGGCGGAAGGAGGAGGGAGTCGAACCCACCCGTCCCCGGTTACGGCGACAGCATGGTTTTGAAGACCAGCAGGGCCACCGGGCCCTATCCCCTTCCAGCAACAACCCCGCGGCGCAGCGGAGTATCCAAAGGCAACTTCCTTCGGAAACCGAGCACGCGCCGCGAGAAATTAAACCCCGAACAAGACGTAAAATAAAAGGGATTAGCCTATCAGGGAGGATTATTTTTTAGGGCTGCCGGTTTTTTTGGAGGGGATTGCCCTCTTTCCGGTTTTTTTTGGCGCTGGTTTTTGCGTGTCCTTGACCTCGGTTAAGGGCGCCTCGGCCCAGAGGCCTTCAAGGTCGTAAAATTCCCTCACCGGCTCGAAAAAGACATGCGCGATGACGTCGCCGTAATCAACGAGCGCCCATCTGCCCTCGCGCGCGCCTTCCGTGCCCATGGGACGGACGCCTTTTTTCTTCAACCCGTCCTCGATGGCGACGGCCACGGCGTGCACCTGCCTTTCCGACTGCGCGCTGCAGATGAGCAGATAATCCGCGATGCTTGACAGCTTTGCTATATTCAGTATCACGACCTTCTCAGCCTTTTTGTCGAGCGCGAGCTTCGCTATCTCCAAGGCCTTCTTCTTGCTTTCCAGTTTCGTCGGTCTCCTTTTCTAATCCTTATAAAGCCCCTTTGCCGCTATGAACTCTTCTACCGCCGCTGGCACGAGGTATTTCACCGAGAGGCCGCCCTTGACCAAATCCCTGACGCCGGAGGCGGAAATCCCGATGGCAGTCGTGGGGACGTAACAGAGGCTCTTTCCGAACGAATTCAGGTAGCAACCGGCCTTTGCATCATACCAAAATTTCCTCGCCAGTTCAACGGGCAGGGCCTCCGCCGGTTTTTTCACGGCGTGCCCGGGGCGCTCCACCACGACGAAGGACGCAAGCGTCAGGAGCGTTTCGTACTCGCACCACGTGGTTATCGCGTTGAAGGAGTCGCTGCCGAGGATGAGGCTTATGTCCGCGTAACCCTCGGCCATGAGCGCCCTGACCGTCTCTATCGTATAAGACCTGCCGCCCCTTTTTATCTCGATGTCCGTGGCCTCGAAATAGGGGTTGCCCTTGA
>JACRCC010000025.1 GCA_016234405.1 Deltaproteobacteria bacterium
GCTAACCACGTCGTAGCGAACCGCCCTGTCTGAGATATTGTTTTCGCTCATATAAAATTCGGAGACCGCTATGATGCGTCTTTGCTTTCTCGCGTCAACGGATTCGACCCCTTCGCCGAATCCATCCCCTCCCCGCGTCTTGACCTCGATAAAGACGAGCGTGTCGCCGTCCGTTGCAATGATGTCAATCTCGCCAAGGCGGCAGCGGTAGTTTGCGGCAAGCATCTTATAGCCGCGCCTTTCGAGGTATTTGGCGGCCTCGTCCTCGCCGCGTTTGCCGAAAAATATTCTGCTAAGGCTCAAGGCGCACCCCTTTGAACGTGGTCCTGTGTATCGGACACGGGCCGTGTTTCCTTATGGCCTCGATGTGTTCCTTTGTCGGATAGCCCTTATTGCGTATGAAGTTATAAACGGGATAGATAAGATGATATTCGTCCATGAGGCCGTCCCTCGTGGTCTTTGCGATGATGGATGCGGCGCCGATGGCCCTGGATAGGACGTCGCCGGAGATTATGGCCTTTTGCGGTATATCGGATTTTATGGTGAATTTGCCGTCTATGAGGAGTAGACCCGGACGGACTTTAAGCCCAGCGACAGCCTTTTCCATGGCAAGGAGAGACGCCTTGTGGATGTTTATGCGGTCAATCTCGTCATGCGTTACTATGCCCACGGCGTAGGCGACGGCTGCTGCGTAAACATGGGGGAGCGCATTAGCGCGTCCGGCGGGGGTTAATTTTTTGGAGTCTTTTATGAAAGGGCTTTTGGGCGGGGTGGAAAATACGGCTGCGGCGGCTACGACAGGCCCTGCAAGCGGCCCCCTGCCGGCCTCGTCAACGCCCGCGAAGAGAGACACCCCATTAGGAGTCATTCCCCCGTTAGCGTTAAATCCTTTTACAATGGCCTCGTCAAAAGAGTCCATAATGTTGGGCAACGAAGAATTGGGGGGCGGGACGTGGAACGGTCTTTACTGCCTCCCACGCCCCGCTTCCTATTCCAAATTCTATTTCTCGCTCTCTATCCTTGCGGCCTTGCCCTTGAGATTTCTGAGATAATAGAGCTTCGCCCTTCTTACGCGCCCCTTGCTGAGGACCTTAATTGATTCGATTGCCGGAGAATGAAGCGGGAATATCCTCTCTACGCCCACGCCGTAGGAGACCTTTCTTACGGTGAACATGCAGTGCACGCCGGAGCCGCGCAGCTTTATCACCACGCCCTCGAAAGGCTGGGTGCGTTCCTTGTCTCCCTCTTTTATCTTGACCTTCACGAGAACCGTGTCGCCGGGGCGCAGCGCCGGAACGTCGGTCCTCAAAAAACTTTTTTCAATTTCATGTAACGCTCCCATGCCACCCTCCCTTTGTATTTAGCCCTTCTTTTTTAATTCATCCACGTATGCCAAGTCCGCTTCGCTTAAATCGGCCTTTTTCAAAAGATCGGGGCGCCTCTCGAAAGTCCTTCTGACGCTTTCCCGCCTTCTCCACTTTTTTATCTCCGCGTGATTGCCGGACAAAAGCGCCTCCGGCACGGTTTGCCCTCGCCACTCAACGGGCCTTGTATACTGCGGGTATTCGAGGAGACAGGTGGTTATTCCCCCGTTGCCGGCGAAGGATTCTTCTTCGGTTGACCCAACCGAACCGAGCACCCCCGGCACAAACCTTGAAACCGCGTCTATTATGGCTAACGCCGGTATCTCTCCGCCGGTGAGCACATAATCGCCAACGGAAACTTCAGCGTCCGCAAGCCCCCTAATCCGCTCGTCCACTCCCTCATATCTGCCGCAGATTATCGCGATACGTTTTTTTTCAACGAGCGCCTTTGCCATTTCATGACGGAGCGGAACGCCCTGAGGGGTCGTTAATATCACATAATGGGGGATATTCCCCGGTTGCTTGACCGTTGCAAAAGAGGAAACCGCCTCAAGACACGCGGCAACCGGCTCCACCTTCATCACCATCCCGTGTCCGCCGCCGTAAGGCGCATCGTCCGTCGTCTTGTGCTTGTCAACGGCAAAGTCCCTGATGTTGTGCGTATGTATTTCTATAAGCCCTTTTGAAACGGCCCTGCCGATAATGCTTTCCTTGAGAGGCGAAACAAAAAAACCCGGGAAAAGCGTCAGGACATCGAACCTCGTAGAGGTTAATTCCCCCATCTATCTTTCTCCGGGCAAAAGCCCCTCCATGAGCCTTACGACAAGCCTCTTTTTTTCCGTATCCACCTCCATTATTGTTTCACTCGTGGCCGGAATGAGGACTTCGCCTGCCGCGCCTTCAACCTTAAACACGTCGTTGCTGCCGGTTGAGATTATGCCGGTTATGTGTCCGAGAGACCTTCCTTCTCCGGTAAAGACTTCTATGCCCATAAACTCAAATTGGTAGTGCTCGCCCTCAGGGAGATTGGGCAGAGCGGTTTTTTTTATGGAGACCTTGCGCCCGTTTAACTTTTCAGCCGCGTCCCTGTCTGCAACGCCGGCAAGCGTCAATAGAAGCGCGCCCGTCTGGGGCCTTTGCGATACGACCTTGAACTCGCGTTCTTCACCGATGAAGACGGCGTCCAAGAGGAAATTGCCCTCTTCTTCGATACCGTCCGCGAACCCTTCCAAGCCGCCGTAGGGTTTGAACTTTATCTCGCCCTTTACGCCGTGCGCGCCTACGACCTTTCCAATCGGAACGGTAACCGGGGGAATTACCCCCTTAGGAGAAATACCCTTCCCCACTTTAAGCTTGTCCTCGAATGTCTTAATCGGGGACTTGCGGGGACATGCTTTAGGATTCTTACTCAAATATCTCCACTGGGGGTTATGCCGCCGTTGAGGGAGGCGCCCACCTTTACGCCGTTGCCGGAGTCCCCGCCTTTTTAAGTATCTGCTTTACGGTGGCGGACGGCGCCGCGCCGCGCCCCATCCAAAACCCGATGCGCTCCGTGTCCAACTTCACCTGCGGCGGTTTGACCATGGGGTTGTAGTGCCCTACCACCTCGATAAACTTACTGTCGCGCGGAGAGTCGTTATCCGTTACCACTATACGGTAAAAAGGTTTTTTCTTTCCGCCCTGCCTCGTGAGTCTTATCTTTACCGACATCTCTTTCTCCTCCGTTTTTATGCGTTATTCGAACGCGGGTAAACTCTTCAGACCGGAAGAGGCCTGAGATAAACGCCTACCTCGGCCTGCCCTGCATCATCCCCTTCAAACCCTTTGCGCCCGAAGTCTTAAAAACCTTCATCATCTTCCTCATGTCCTGATATTGATTGACGAGCTTATTGATGTCTTGAACCTTAGTGCCGCTGCCCTTTGCTATGCGCGACCTCCTGCTCGCGTTCAGGCACGACGGGTCGGTTCTCTCTTTTTTGGTCATGGAGTTTATAATGGCCTCCACGCGCACAAGTTCTTTTTCGTCAACCTGAATGTCTTTCGCCTTTTTAAGCGCGTCGAAGCCGGGCATCATCGAGAGTATGCTCTCCATCGAGCCGAGCTTTTTTATTTTCGTTATCTGCTCCTTGAAGTCTTCGAGCGTAAAGGAATCTTTTTTGAGTTTTTTCTGAAGCTCTTTTGCCTCTTTTTCGTCAAAGACGCCCTGCGCCTTTTCAACAAGGGTCAACACGTCGCCCATGTCGAGTATCCGTCCGGCGACCCTTGCCGGGTGGAAGACCTCCAATGCGTCGCTCTTTTCTCCGGTGCCCACGAACTTTATGGGTTTCCCCGTGGACAAACGCATGGAAAGCGCGGCGCCGCCCCTCGCGTCTCCGTCGAACTTCGTGAGTATTACGCCGGTTATGCCTACTGCCGCGTCAAAACCCTTTGCCGTATTCACCGCGTCCTGCCCGGTCATTGCGTCGGCCACAAAGAGTATCTCTGAGGGTTTTAAAATCTCCTTGAGGTTTTTGAGCTCCCCCATGAGCTCCGCGTCCACGTGATGCCTTCCGGCGGTGTCAACTATAAGGGTGTCATAACCAATTATCGCCGCAACCCTCAAAGCCTCAGCGCATATCCCTGCGGGGTCTTTTATGTCCGCGCCGAGGGAATTACCCTCTTCGTCGAAGCAGTCAACCTTTATCTCGGAGGCGAGCTTTTTAAGCTGCAACGTTGCCGCGAGCCTGAACATATCCGCCGGGACGATATACGGGTTTCTGCCGCGCTTTTTTAACTCAAGCGCGATCTTCGCCGTCGTAGTGGTCTTGCCCGAACCTTGAAGGCCCACGAGCATGATGACCGCGGGCCTGCCCTTCAATTCGAGCGCTGCGTCCGCTCCACCGAGGAGGGTTGCAAGCTCGTCGTGGACTATCTTGGTAAACTGAACGCCGGGAGAGAGGCTCTCCATGACCTCTTTGCCGAGCGCCTTAACCTTAACGGCGGCGCAAAAATCCTTGACGACCCCGAAGTTGACGTCCGCCTCGAGCAGCGCAAGCCGCACCTCTTTGAGGGCGTCCTGTATGTTGGACTCCGAGATGGCCCCCTGCCCGCGAATGTCCTTTAGGACCTTTCGGAATTTATCCGATAAAGATTCAAGCATAATATTTTTTTCGTTTCTTGCGAATAGCGTCAGGCCGCGAACCCAGCGCCGATTTCGCTGCAACGTTTAATGAAAAACGACGCTGGGCAAAAACCGGCTTATTGAAAACATTTAATTTTATAAGAAAAGAGCGTATCATGTCAAGGGTAAACAAAAAAATTGTCGCAGTATAGCAAATATGTCCCCTCTAATGGCAATGCTAAAATGTCCCCTATGGAAAAGGAGACTATAGCGGTGAGTCAAAGGGAGTTACGGAGGCGGCGGTTAATGGGGCTTGTTGATGGAGGCAATATCACCCTGAAGGAGGCTTCCGAGAAGA
>JACRCC010000026.1 GCA_016234405.1 Deltaproteobacteria bacterium
AATGACAAACAACCTCGTAGTGGTGGGCGCGCAGTGGGGGGATGAAGGCAAGGGAAAGATCGTTGACCTTCTCACGGACTACGCCGACATCGTGGTGCGTTATCAGGGCGGCAGCAACGCGGGGCACACCGTAATCGTCGGAAACGAAAAACACGTATTCCACCTCATCCCCTCCGGCATCCTGCACCCCGGCAAAAAATGCGTCATCGGCGACGGCGTAGTGGTGGACCCGGAGGTGCTGTTGAGTGAAATAGAAATCCTCAAGGCAAAGGGCATATTCAGGCCAGAAGACCTCCTTATAAGCAAAAACGCGCATCTTGTCATGCCCTATCACAAAAAGCTCGACGTGGTGAGGGAAAAATTCCGGGGGGACAACAAGATAGGCACCACCGGCAGGGGCATAGGCCCGGCCTACGAGGACAAGGTCTTGCGGTGCGGCATAAAATGCGGCGACCTCTTGAACGAAGGGGACTTTAGGGCGAAACTCAAGGCAAACCTCCTCGAGAAGAACCACTACATAAACACCATACTGCACGAAGAGGGCTTCGAGACCCATCAGATATACCACAACTACATGAACCTCGCCGCGAGCATCGCCGTGCACATCAAGGACACGTCCAAGTTCCTTAACGACGCCATCGCAAAAAAGAAAAAAATCATGTTCGAGGGCGCGCAGGGCGCGCTCCTCGATATTGACCACGGAACATACCCTTACGTCACGTCAAGCAACACGATAGCGGGCGGCGCGTGCACGGGCGCGGGCGTAGGCCCGTCGCGGATAGATTCCGTCATCGGCATCACGAAGGCGTATACGACGCGGGTCGGCGAAGGGCCGTTCCCAACCGAGTTAAAAGGCGCCGAGGGTGAAAACCTCCGTGAGCAAGGGGGCGAGTACGGGGCCACGACGGGCAGACCCCGCAGATGCGGCTGGTTCGACGCGGTGGCGGCAAAATACGCGACCCGCATAAACGGCTTTGACGGGCTTATAATCACCAAGCTCGACGTCCTCGACAACATGAAAAAGATAGACGTCTGCGTTGCCTACAGATATAAGGGCGCCATCGTTGACGACTTCCCGACCGAGACAAGCATCCTGAACGAATGTGAGCCGATTTACGAAACCATGCCCGGATGGATGAGCAAAACGGGCGGAGTAAAGGACTATGACAAACTCCCGATGCTCGCGCAGGCATACGTGAAAAGGCTCGAAGAACTCTCAGGCGTGCCCGTATTCATCGTATCGGTGGGGGCAAATAGGGAGGATTCCATCATACTGAAGAACCCGTTTTAAGCAGGCTGCTCAAAAACGCCCATCTGCGGCGTTATCCGACCCACGCCACTTGGCGCCAGACCCACGCTTCGCGTGGTTCCCCCGGCTCCTCACTGCGACGCACAAAAAAGTGCGACTCATTCGTCGCTCCCCTATACTATAGGGGCCTAGCATCTGGCTGGGCTCCCATTGCGTCTTTATTATTGCAATGGGAAGATTTGAGCAGCCTGGATAATTTTTGAATTTTCAGCAAACTGTAAGAGGAGTTTACGATGACCGAAGACTTGAATATCCAAATAACCTGCCCGGTCTGCGAAGAGAATTTCGAGAAAAAAGCGGCGGACCTGCACGACGGGGCAATCGTCAAATGCCCCAAGTGCGGCGAGAAGACCACTATAAAGGGCGACATGTTCACGGACATGGTGAAAAATATCGAAAAGGGCGGACACGCCTGACCGGATAGGATGTGGGATGTGGAAAGTAGGGCGTGGGAAAGACTTTACTACCTCCCACATTCCGCCTCCTACCTCCCATCCTTCCTCCACCATATCACCGCCGACCTCTTGTGAAACTTTGCAAGCAATACACCGCGCCTTTTGACGAGTTTCTTCGACAAAAACCCCTTTAGCGCCGCGTCGTGCTCCTCGGTGACGATGCCGAGATACTCCTTCCAGAATTCGACCGCCTCCTCGATGGATTCAAAGGGCTGGTCGAAGTCGTATTCTATCATCTCGATGTTGGCGTATATCCCCAAGTCGTGCAGGGCCGCGTACGTGGTGAGGTAATCCCCCTCCTTCACGAACTCTTTTTTGAACAGGAGCGGATAGAGTTCCCTGTAGTAGAACTTGTCGGCCTTTGGGTCCGCGTTGACGATTATGAAAACCATTTTTTTCGCCGCTGCGTCCGCCTCTTTCAGGAAGCCGCCGGG
>JACRCC010000029.1 GCA_016234405.1 Deltaproteobacteria bacterium
AATATTGCATGTCTATATCGTTATATGGGGGGGGGGGGGGAGTGCCCACCCCACAAAACTTCGACTTACGCGTTGAATTATTTGCAGTATCTGTGTTTTATTTGGCCGTACCCCGTCTCTCTCTATTGACAAGGTTCATCCATGACAGAGCAGACCAGCCAGCCTGCAAAGGTTACGCGGCCCTACGCATCAAAGACCTTCTTACGAAAACGCCTCTTCCGTCTCCTTGACGCGGCGACATTGGCAAAGGCCGTGTGGGTCCTCGGCCCCCCGGGGTCGGGAAAGACCACGCTGATAAACTCCTACGTCGAGGCCAAAAGGCTCAATTGCCTCTGGTATCAGGCCGATGAAGGAGACAAAGACCCGGCCACCTTCTTTCACTTCCTGAGCATGGGGGCGCAAGGTTTATACGGCAAAAAGCAAAAACCTTTACCCCACTTCACCCCTGAATACCGCCTCGGACTTCCGGCCTTCTCGAGGGTCTGGTTCAACGAATTCTTCAGCCGCGTAAAACGCCCCTTTGTCCTCGTAATTGACAACTATCACGAGATACCCCCAGACTCAAAGACCCATGAAATACTCTCCGTCGCGCTGGGCGCCCTTCCCAAGGGATGCTCCATGATATTCGTGTCCCGCGCAGCTGCCCCAAGGGAATTCGCCCGGCTAATCGCAAACCGCGAGATGCGGCTCCTCGGATGGGACGACCTCAAACTCTTGGACGTTGAGGCCAAGGGCATAGCAAAGGTCTGGGGGCACAAGACGGCTAACGACATAAAAGCGCTCTTACAAAGGGCGCAGGGTTGGACCGCCGGCCTGCTCTTGCTGCTTGAGAGGGCACAGCCGGTCAACGGGGCAGCGTCCGCCGCCAAACCGTCCGACACTCTCTTCAACTACTTCATGTCCGAGATATTCGATGAGACGGACGCGGCCACGACCGAATTCCTGCTCTCCACCTCGTTTCTGCCCTCCATGACGGCCGCTATGGCCGCGCACATCTCGGGCAACCCGGACGCCCCGGAGATACTCTCTTCCTTAAATTCCAAGAATTTTTTCGTCGAGAAACGCGCGGGCGCTCACGCGAACTTCCAATACCATCCGCTTTTCAAGGATTTTCTGACCTCCCGCGCAAAGGCGCGGTTCGAAGCCTCCGATATTACCGGGATACAAAACCAAGCCGCCGAGATACTCTCGAAGGCAGGACGGATAGAAGACGCGGCCCATCTCTACGTGGAGGCCAAAAACTGGAAGGGGCTTACGGGACTCATTACCGGCAACGCCCTCGCGCTCATCGGACAGGGCAGATACAACGTGCTGGGCGCGTGGCTCGATGCCATGCCGGCCGGGGTCTTGGACTCAGACGCATGGCTTAAATATTATCTCGGCGTCTGCCGCCTGCCGTTCGACCCGGCCTCGGCGCGGCTCGCGCTTGAAGACGCATTCAACCTTTTCAAAAAAAAGGAAGACCCGGCCGGCATCTTCCTTTCGTGGTCCGGGGTCGTTAACGGGTTCATCTTCGAGATGAACGACTTCCACCCTATGGACTTCTGGATAGCGGAGTTCGAGCGCCTCGTTGAAAGATACAAGACCTTCCCGTCTCCGGCCGTCGAGGAGCAGGCAGTGTCCTGCATGTTCAACGCCCTCATGAACAGATGCCCGCAGCATCCCGATATCGTCAAATGGAAGGACAGGGCCGAGGCCGTCATGCGCGCCGCTCAGAATAAACCCTTGAAGATGACCATCGGCTACAACCTTACGCTTTTTTACCTGAGGACCTGCCAGATACCCGAAGCCGGGGTGCTCGTTGACTCCATGTCCAAAGACTATAAGTCGCCGGACGCGCCGCCCCTCGAGAGGCTAACCGTGGTAAGGGCAAGGGCGCTCTACCATTTTTACGTCTCCCTGCACGCGGAGTCTCACAAAAACGTGGAAGAGGCTTTGAAGATAGCCGAAGACACGGGCATACACATCTTCGATTCCGTGCTCTGGGGCACGGACATCTACAACGCCCATTCCACGGGCGACCTCACGAGGGCCGAGAGACTCTTGGACAAAATGTCAACGCTCACAAAAAGCCCGAGGCTCTTCGATCGCATCTACTACCATCACATGGCATCCATGGTCTCCGTCTTGAAGGGAGACCTGCCTAAGGCCGTGGAGCACGGGAAGACCTGCGTCGCCCTATCCGAAAAACTCGGAGCACCGTTCCTCCACTACATACACCTCTACGGATACATCTACGCGCTCGTGGAGGCAAACCCTGAAAACGAGATATCGCCCTTTACGGACGAGATGAGGGAATTCGGCAGGAAGGTCAATTCCGGAATCTACTACTACAGCAGCCTTCTGACCGAGGCCATGCAGGCCATGAGGCTCGGCAACGACACGGTTTTCTTCGACCGCATCACCAAGTTCGTTTCTATCGCTAAGACAACGGGCATCAGGGTCGTCCCCTTCATAAAGCCCTCCTCCTGCATACCCATCTGCGCAAAGGCCATCGAGGCCGGGTGCGAGACCGAATACATGAGAGAGCTTATCCGGCTCAACTACTACATCCCAACAGGCCCAATGCCCCAATGCGAGGCATGGCCGTGGCAGTTGAAGATATACACGCTCGGAAGGTTAGATCTGTCCAAAGATACCGAGCGGGTAAGGTTCCCCAAAAAAGGCCAGGGGAAAGCCCTCGCGCTTTTAAAGGCATTGGTCGCGCTCGGAGGCAGGGACGTGCCAATGGAGCGCATCTCGGACGCCCTCTGGCCCGACGCCGACGGCGACACGGCCTCGGCCAGCCTCTACACAACGATCCACAGGCTCAAAAAACTCATACAATCCGAAGATGTGATAATCGTCGGAGATGGGCGCGTAAGCCTCGACGGGCGGCTGTGCTGGACCGACGTTTCCGCCGTCGAATTTTTCCTCGCCGGGGCTGAGGAAAAACGCCTGCGCAACGACAAGGACAACGCCGTTGCCCTTATTGAGAAGGCCGCGGCCCTGTATAAGGGACATTTCCTTTCCACTGAATCTGAAAACGACCTCTACGCGCCTTTAAGGGAGCGGCTCAGGCTGAAATTCTCCAACTCCCTCGACGCGGCCGGCAAATGCCGCGAGGAATCCGGAGACCATGCAAAGGCGCTCGAGTTCTATCGCAGAGGCGTTGAAATAGACGAACTCTCCGAGGTCTATTACAGAAAACTCATGAAGACACACGCCCTTCTCGGAAACAGGGCAGAGGCAATAAAACTCTACAACAGATTAAAACGCCTCCTCTCTAACGTCCTCAACATAGAACCCTCCGCCGAGACCCAAAAGGTTTACAAAAACCTCCTTGCGTAGCTCAGGGCTATGATGAACGCTTCCTTATCCCCCTCCCCCCCGCGGGTGTACGGACCGGGGACATGGGTAACGTACGATGAACCATACCGTTTCCCCTCCCCCTTTACGGGGGAGGGCAGGGTGGGGGTGGGAGACATGCTAAGGCATGTCTTTACGGGTGGGGGCAGCCCTGACAACATCAGGCCTGAAGGCCTGAGCTACAGGCTTATCAGACCTAAAGGTCTGAGCTACAGGCTTATCAGGCCTAAAGGTCTGAGCTACAGGCTGAGCTACAGACTTTTTCTATATAAATCGGTTAGTTAGCCATATTAGACCCTGACATCTTATCAGACCTAAAGGTCTGAGCTACAGCCCTGAGCTACGCCTTGCCGCCTTCAAAAAAATCCCCTCATCTGTAAGCTATATGTAAGTTCCCGCATAGTATAATAATGACGAACAATCGGGGGCTGCGTTCCCACGCGGAGCGTGGGAACGATAAATAGAAAAATAGTTTATGGCTGAAAAGGCGCGCGGCAAAAAGATACTCTTGGTCGAGGACGACGAACCCCTGAGAGAGATGTTTTCAGCGGTTCTCTCGAAGGTCGGCTATTCGGTGGACCCCGCAAAACACGGTCTCGAGGCCATTCAAAAACTCAAACTAACCTCTTACGACCTCATACTTACGGACATGAACATGCCCTACGTGGACGGGATTGACCTCTACCTCAACTCCATCGAGAAACACCCGCACATGAAAGGCAGATTCCTTTTCATGAGCGGACACTTCCCGTTGGAGGTGCTTGAGAACCGGTCCCTGATAGTGAAAAAATTCCTCGTCAAACCCTTCAAGCCGAAGGATTTAGTCCAATTCGTGGATTCGATACTCGCCGAGACGGCCAAGGGCGGCGCGGAGATGCGCGCATAAAAATAGAACGGTCTTAATCACATCAAGGAATCACGGAGGAAACACGATGAGGATCACAAAAGTCAAGGTGCTGCCGGTTGACGGGGATGAAAAACTCAAGGCCTACGTCACCATCAAGCTCGATGACTGCTTCGTCATCAGGGACTTGAAGGTGATAAAGGGCGCGACCGGATTTTTTCTCGCCATGCCATCGAAAAAGATGAAAAACGGCACGCACAGGGACATCATCCATCCGGTCGGCAAAGAGACGAGACAGATGCTCGAAGACGAGGTCTTGAAGGAATTCCACAAGACCTGCGCGGAGGGTAATGCCCTCGCAGGGAAAAGCGTCGTCCGTAAGGAGGGGAATACCCGCTTTGAACCCGTGGCCGCCAACGCTTAGTTTGGTAAGGCGCTTTGCGCCCTTCCCGCAAAATTATTCAGGCGCGTCCCTCGTGAACATCAAAAACGCCATTACCGGACGCCGGGACGAGTCCCTCATGGCGAAATGAATGCCCTCGAAGTTCCAGCCGTCATGGAGCGTCTTGTTGATGGCCTTTTCGACGTCCTCGTCGGTTACGGTGCTGAGTTCAACGACCTTGTATTTTATCATTTTGCCGATTAAGCGCTATCCCGCCTTCGCCTTCTTCCGCACGCCGGCCTTTTTCGCCTCGTCGCTCGGCTGATACGTGCAAAACGGCTCCTCGTCCATGTAGTTACCCGTGAACGCGAATGCCCTTGCGCGGCAGCCTCCGCAGACCTTCCTGTATTCGCAGTAACCGCACCTTCCGTTGTAGTCGTCCCACTCGCGCATCTCTTGAAACACCTTTGACGTGTCCCATATCTTGTGGAACGGCTCTTTTCTTATGTCCCCGCACTCGACGTCGAGAAACCCGCATATCTGAACCTTGCCCGTATTGGACACGAAGGCAAAACTCTGCCCGCCCATGCAGCCCTTGCTCATTGCGTCCATGCCGTGTGTCTCCGGCGTAACGGTTATCCCCTTGTCCCTTTCCTGCTGCCTGAATATCCTGTAATAATGCGGGGCGCAGGTGGGTTTGAACTGCAACGGCGCCTTGTCCCTCATGTCATAGAACCACTTTAGCGTCCTCTCATACTCCTCAGGCGGTATCTCCTGATCCTTCAAGGCCGCGCCCCTGCCGGTCGGCACGAGCAGGAACGGGTGATGCGCCTTTGCCCCGAGACTTATGACGAGTTCGAGGATTTTCGGGAGTTCCGCGAGATTGTGCTTGGTGATGGTGGTATTCACCTGAAAATCCAACCCCGCCTTTTTTACGTTCTCTATGGCCGTCATGACGCTCGCGAACGCGCCCTTGACGCGCCTGAAGTTGTCGTGGCTCTCGGCCGTCGCGCCGTCAATCGAAAAGCTCACGCGCTGGATGCCGGACTCTATCATCTTTTTCACGGTCTCCTCGGTTACGAGAAACCCGCACGGGGCCATGACCATGCGAAGGCCGAGCTTGGTGCCGTACTTGGCCAGGTCCCAGATGTCGTCGCGGAGCATCGGCTCTCCGCCCGTCATTATCATAATGGGGTTTGAAAAAGACGCAACGTCGTCAAGGAACTTCTTGCACTCCTCGGTCGTAAGCTCGTTGGGATACGGGCCGAAACGCGCCGCGGCCCGGCAGTGTATGCAGTCGAGGTTGCATGAGCGCGTCAACTCCCACGCTATGAGTTTCGGCAGCCACTTCCTGCCGCCTGATTTGTCTACTCCACTTGGCCCGCCGCCGGGATGTCCGCCTTTTCCGTGCGGATGTCCACCGGGACCCTTAACACCCGGCACATCGCGCGGGCGGCCTTTTGGCATGTTATTAGGATGTTGGGGGTGGGATGTAGGATGTGGTTTAGACATCTTGTTATTCCTCCTTCTGAAGGCGGGAGACATGTTTTAAAAGACCACCCAGAAGGCGACCTTCCTTCTCCGCGATTACCTTGATTAATTCGAATTGCCTATCATTAATAAACCTTAGCCTATTAGCTACGATTAACAGACTCTCGGTTTCATTCAACGAGCCCAACGCTATACCAAAAAACTGTTTACGTTCCTTCAATGACCTTCTTCCACATCCCTCGGCGATATTACTTGAAACTGATATCGCCGACCTGCGTATTTGAGAGGTCATTCCAAAGGTCTCACTTTTCGGGAATGCGGCGGTTATATCATAAATCGCCACCGCAAGTTCAACGGCCTCTTTCCATGCATCAAGCGTCTCATAACTCTTTGCCACCTCCTGCCTCCCACCTCCTACTTCCCGCCCCTCAATACCCTTGCCGCTTCCTTTGCAAAATACGTGAGTATCATGTCCGCGCCCGCGCGCTTTATGCACACGAGCGATTCGAGCATCGCCATATCGTGGTCGAGCCAGCCTTTTTCAGCCGCAGCCTTTATCATCGAGAACTCTCCGCTTACGCTGTAAGCGGCCGTCGGATAGCCGAACCTTTTCTTTATGCGCCTTATAACGTCGAGATACGGGAGGGCGGGCTTCACCATCACGATGTCCGCGCCCTCTTCTATGTCGAGCGCGACCTCCCGCATGGCCTCGTCCGTGTTGGCCGGGTCCATCTGGTAACTTCTCCTGTCGCCGAACTGCGGGACTGATTCTGCGGCATCCCTAAAAGGCCCGTAAAACGCGCTTGAGTATTTTGCCGCGTAGCTCATTATCGGCATGTCGCCGAAGCCGCTCTCGTCGAGCGTCTTTCTTATCGCGCCAACTCGTCCGTCCATCATGTCCGACGGGGCCACGATGTCCGCTCCTGCCTCGGCGTGGGAAAGGGCCTCGGCGGAGAGGAGTTCAAGCGTCGCGTCGTTATCCACGTCCTTATTTTTTATGATACCACAGTGGCCGTGCGAAGTGTATTCGCACATACACACGTCCGTTATGACTATCAACTCCGGCGTCTTGTCCTTCAATGCCTTTATCGCCTCTTGAACCGGGCCTTTGGGGTCGTTGGCCGACGAGCCTGTCGCGTCTTTGCGCTTGGGGATTCCGAAGAGGATGACGGCCGGGATGCCGAGCGTTTTTATCTCCTTTGCCTCCCTGACGACGTTGTCAACGGAAAGCTGCGCGTGTCCGGGCATGGATTTGATGGGCTTTCGGACGCCCTTGCCGAAGGTAACGAAGAGCGGCAGGATAAAATCCTTTGGCGATAAGACCGTCTCCCTGACGAGAGTCCGCATCGCGTCGGTCTTTCTGAGTCTTCTTGGCCTTTTTGTCGGAAATCCCATTTGACAGACCCCTTTCGTCTTATTTGTGGCGTTGTTGTGCGTGGACTTTTGCGCGCATCGAAGATTTATGCCTTGCGATGATTTCCCTTACGAGCGGGACGAGCTTTACAGGCACCTCCATCATGGCCTGCGACTTTGCGCTATAAGCCGCTTCGTCTTCGGCCAAAGCCTCTTCCGCGCTCTGCCTCTCGTAGTACGCTATAACCCTTTTGATCTTTTTTTCGTCCCAACCTTTAGGTATCGTTCTTTTTATCATTTCTTGCGCCTCCTTCGCTTATATGCCTTTAAAGGCTTGCCGGTCAGTTCAAACGCCGTTATCACAAAAACACTGTCCGGTTTTGCATCAACGACATAAATCACTCTTAAATAACGTCCGCCATGTGTTTGCCCAATTGCCACCCTTGCCCCTTCTTTACCGGGTCTGTCTTCGCCTGGATTCAGCAAAACGTCTTCAACTTCCTCCTCTGACACGTCATGGTTGTAAATATGGGGTTGCCCGGTTTCGGGGTCTATATAGAAACGGATATTCATCTTTTCTATAGACCCAACATTTTTTTAAATTCAGCGGCTTGCACAGAAGGCTTTCCCTGTCCGCTGTTCATAACGCCTGTAATTTCCCATTTTTGGCTATGCTTATGATGGATATTCTCAAGTTCCGGATTCTTAACCGCCGCTATACGAATCAATGTCTTTTCAAGTTCACTTACCGACGATTCATGCGCCTTCCCTCTACCACTCTGAACCCTTTTTACGAAGAAAATAATCGGCGTTCCTTTGCGATTCATCACCGTCTCCAGATATATTACAAATTTATGACACGCAAATGCCTCTTTTTCAAAAGTCTGCTTGTTCGTCTTGCCCACATAGATTGGCCTATACCCTTTACTTACCTTTATACCAAAGAGATAACATCCTCGTTCGTCTTTTATTCCCTTCCCTTCTTTCACAAAAAAACCCTTTATTGCATCGTTATTTTTTACATCCTTACTTCTTAAAAATTTCAGTTCAAAAGGCCAACAACCTCAAATCTCACCATGAGTTCGTCTCCTCATACGCAATTTTTACGATAATACCACGCCATCGTCTCCGTCAGCGCGGCCACGGTGTATTCCTTCGGCATTATGTCCACTTTTATTCCGGCGTCTTCAGCTGTCTTCGCGGTTATCGGCCCTATGCACGCGACCTTGACGTTTTTAAGCATTGCCGGGGCCTCGCCCTTTTTGAACATCTTCATAAAATTAGTGACGGTTGACGACGACGTGAAGGTCACTATGTCAACGCCGCCTTCGATAAGTAATTTCCGCGCTTCTGCGGCCTCCTTCGTCGGCCTCACCGTTTTATACGCCGGGCATACGTCAATCGTCCCGCCGAGCCTTTTTATCTCAACGGGGAGAATTTCGCGGGCATCCATTGCGCGGGCGAGCAAAAACCGTTTCCCTTTTATGTTCTTTTTGCCGAGCGCGGCCAAAACCCCTTCGGCCTTATATTCCTTTGGCGTGAGCGAGACCTTGATGCCGAGTTTTTTGATCGCCTCTTCGGTCTTCGGGCCGATGGCCGCGATATTGACGCCCTTCAATTCCCTTATATCGTATCCGAGTTTATATAATCTTTCAAAAAAATATTTGACCCCGTTTACGCTCGTGAATATTGCCCAGTCGTAGGACGACAATTTTTTAATCGCCCTGTCGAGCGGCTTCCAATCCAACGGCGGAACGGTCTTGATGGTCGGAAAGCTCACAGGCTCGGCCCCGTTTTTCTCAAGGAGTCTTGCGAACTCGCCGGCTTGGGCCTCGGCCCTCGTGACAAGGATGTGTTTGCCGAAAAGCGGCTTTGTCTCGAACCAATTCAGCGTTTCACGCATCCGCACCACGTCGCCCACGATTGTAACGACCGGCGGCCTGATGCCCTTGGCCTCCGCCTTTTTTACTATGTCATCGAGCCTGCCTGTTAGAGAAACCTGCTTTGTGAGAGTCCCCCATCTCACGAGCGCGACAGGCGTTTGGGGAGGCCAGCCGTTTGCGAGGAGTTTTTCCGTTATCATGGAAAGGTTCTTCCAACCCATGAGAAAAACAAGCGTGCCCCTTCCGGTGGAGAGCCTGTCCCAAGCGACGTTGGGCCTTTCCTTCAGCGGATTTTCCTGACCCGTTATAAAGGTAACGGACGAAGCGATGTCGCGGTGCGTGAGCGGGATGCCAGCGTACGCGGGCGCGGCCACGGCTGACGTAACGCCCGGTATGACCTCAAACGTCAACCCTGCGGCAACGATGGCCTCGGCCTCTTCCCCGCCCCTGCCGAATATGAACGGGTCTCCGCCCTTGAGCCTCACTACCGTTTTACCGGCCTTGGCGTTTTTGATGATGAGCCGGTTTATCTCTTCCTGCTCAACTGTTTTGGAACTTCCCTTTTTGCCGACGTATATGGTCTTTGCGCCTTTTTTGGCGTAATCGAGGAGACGCGCATTGGCCAGAAAATCGTATACGACGCAGTCAGCCTCTTTCAAGGCCTCAGCGCCTTTTACGGTTATAAGCCCCGCGTCCCCGGGGCCTGCGCCCACGAGATAGATTGTTTTAGCGGTCATAATAGAAAGGGCGATTTCAGAAGCGCTCGCTGCGCCGCGCCCTACGCCTCAGGCGGCTTTACGTCGTAGAGTTCCTTCAATATCTCGTAGGCCCCGTCCTTGAGGAGTTTTTCGGCCAAATGCCTGCCCATGAGTTCGGCCTTTCTTCTCGGGCCGCTGATGGAATTTTTTATTATCTTGCTGCCGTCCGTGGCCGCTACAAGCCCCGTGAGTTTCAACGTCTCATCATTCAATTCCCCGTACGCGGCAACGGGCACCTGACAGCCGCCGTCGAGCCTTTTCAAGAACGCCCTTTCAGCGCGAACGGCAAAAGACGTTTGGCCGTGGTTCAGGAACTCCACCATGTCCTCGATGTAGCCGTCGTCCTCGCGCACCTCTATGCCGAGCGCGCCCTGCCCTATCGCGGGCAAACTGACCTCAACCGGGATCATCTCCGTTATCTTTTCTTCGAGGCCGAGCCTCTTGACGCCCGCGCCCGCCAGTATTACGGCGTCGTAAAGTCCGTCCTCGAGTTTTTTCAACCTCGTGTCGAGGTTGCCTCTTAACTGCAAAATCTCAAAGTCCGGCCTGAAATTAAGGAGCTGGGATTGACGCCGGAGACTCGACGTGCCTATCCGCGCGCCCTGCGGCAGGTCTTTGAGCGGCACGTTATTCCTGCTGATGAGCGCGTCCCTCGGGTCTTCCCTCTTGGTGATGCACTTCAATATCAGCCCGTCCTGAAACGCCGTTGGCACGTCCTTCATCGAGTGCACGGCCAGGTCTACCTTTTTATCGAGGAGCGCCTCTTCTATCTCTTTGACGAAAAGCCCCTTTCCGCCGACCTTTGCGAGCGGCACATCCAATATCTTGTCGCCAGTGGTCTTTATCTTCTCGAGCGTGATTTCAATATCCGGGTTTCTCTTATATATCTCCCGCTTGACCCAGTTCGCCTGCCAGAGCGCGAGCCTGCTGCCGCGCGTGCCTATTACGACGTTTCTTTTCTTCATTGCCATATCATCGCCTTTCGTGCGGTTTTTTTTATTTACGCTAATCTTCGTTATTCTGCGCCTTTTTCATCGCATCCGGATTCATGTCGAGGTCGAAGAGTTTTTGAACCGCGTCCACATATAAATCCCCTTCCACCTTGTGCGATTCCTTTTTCAGGTGCGTAACCGGGCTGTGCAAGATTTTATTTACGATGGCCGCGGTCATGGCCTCGAGCGCCTTTTTTCCCTTGTCCGACAGGTTGCCGCCGTTTATGAGCGGCAGGGCCTTTTCAAGCTCGGCCTTTCTGATCGCGTCGAATGACCGGCGCAGGGCTATGATGGTGGGCACCACGTCGAGGGATTTGACCCAGCGGTCGAACCTTTCAATCTCCTCCTCGATTATCTTTTCGGCGGTCTCGGCCTCACGTCCCCTCTCCTGTATGTTGGCCTCGACAACGCCCTGCAGGTCGTCCACGTCGTAGAGATAAACGTTGTCAACGTTATTTATAAGCGGGTCAATATTGCGGGGCACGGCTATGTCAATGAAGAACATGGGCCTCTGTCGCCTTTCGCGCATGACCTCCAAGACCTCTTCGGGCCTGATGATGAAGTTCGTGGCGCCGGTGGAGGCGATTACGATGTCAACGTTTTTAAGGTAGTGCGGAAACTCGCGGAACATTATCGCCGTGCCGCAGGAAAAACCCTTCACAAATTCCACCGCCCTCTCATAAGTCCTGTTGGCCACAAGGAGTTCCTTGACGCCGCTATTCACGAGGTGCTTTGCCGCAAGCTCGGCCATCTCTCCCGCGCCCAAAAGCATGACGCTTTTTCCCTCGAGCGTCCCGAAAATCTTTCTTGCAAGCTCCACGGCCGCGAAGCTCACGGACACGGCGGATTCGCCAATCTTGGTTTCCGTGCGTATCCTCTTTGCGACCTGAAACGCCTTGTGGTAGAGCTTATTCACGACGACGCCTGCTGTGTTAAACTGCACTGCGTGGCCGTAAGAGTCCTTGACCTGACCGAGTATCTGCGGCTCACCCATGACCATCGAGTCGAGACCCGCGGCAACGCGAAACAGGTGCCCTACCGCGTCCTGCCCGCAGTGCGAATAGAGATGCTCGTCGAGCGTCTCAAGGGGGATGTTGTGAAAATCCGACAAAAACCTCTTTATCTGCCAGACGCCCTTTTCCATGTCAGGCGCGATGCCCAACGCCTCCACGCGGTTGCAGGTGGAAAGTATCACGGCTTCGTTGAGGCCGTAATTGGACAGGAGCTTCTTTAACGGGACGCCGATGGCGTCCGCCGGAAAAGAGAGTTTTTCCCTAATCTCGACCGGAGAGGTTTTATGGTTGAGTCCGACTATAACGAGGTTCATTGCTTAATCCTTAGCGCGCAAGTCCGTGCGCGCCGCCCAAAAGCAAGTTTATCAATATAAACGCTCCGACGAGGGTTGCAAAGGCGATGCCGGAGAATATCGCGGCCTTCCTGCCCCTCCAGCCCGCTGTGAGACGCCCGTGCAAAAGCGCGGCGTAGAGGAACCACGTGATGAGAGACCAAATCTGCCTCGGTTTCCAGAGCCAGTAGCTGCCGACCGCGTTCTGCGACCATATCGCGCCCGATACGATGGCGAGCGTCAGGAGCGGAAACCCTATCTGGAGGCACCTGTAGTTCAGCTCGTCGAGCGTCTCAAGGGACGGCATCACGAAAAAAAGCCCCTTGAAGTTTCTCTGCTTCAAGTGCCTCTCCTGAATCACATACATGACGCTCAAAAAGAAGGCGAGCGCGAAAAAGGCGTTGCCCGCAATCGCTATCAGTATGTGCACCGGCAGCCAGTAGCTTACAAGCGCCGGAGAAAGAGGCGCTATGCCTCTGGGCATGAATACCGCGATGATGGAGATTATAAGAGCGAAAGGCGCAACGAATGCGCCCAAGACCCGCTGTTTGTATCTGAAAAGCGCGATGATGTAGAGAGAGACGGTGATAAAGGCGAATAGCGCCAAAGACTCGTGCAGGGTCGTGGCCGGGATCCTGCCCGCTTCAATCCAGCGGGCGAGCACGGCCGCGCTGTTGACGATAAAGCCCCCGATGAGGATATACTGCGCGGTCGTCAGGAGTCTATCTTTGCGCGTGAAAAAAAACGCCGTGTAAACGCCCGTTGACGCGAGATAGAGGAGGACGGCTATGTCGAGGATTATGGAACTCACTTAAAGGTTTATGCTCCCGTGAAGAAAACTCCGGCCCAGCTTATCTATCCCTCTTTTTTAGCACGTTTTACGCGGAGTTTCAACAGGTTCCGTAGTTTACGCTCCAAAATGGAAAGCCGCGCCGGACAGACCTCTCCCTGTATGGAAACACGCATAGCGGCTTCTCTGATTATCATTTGAAAAAATTAAAATTCGAGGAGGGGTTTTAATAAAAGATTTTTAATGGGGGGCGGCCTGAGAGGAAGATGAGCGCCGCTTGGGGATAGTTCGCTCGTTCCCAAGCTCCGGCGTAGGAACGTAATGACATGGAAGCTATGCTTCCGGTTCAAAGCGGGGCTTTCAAAACGAGGTTCGTTCCTAAGCAGCGCTTGGGAACGAGGCATGTTTGACATATTTATTGGCGGGCAAAGCCCGCCCTACAAACTGTTTGACTGTTTTTACCGGAGGTGGTAGCATTTCGGCCATGGGGAACGGTTTAAAATGATTGCGTCCGGAAAATTGCGGCTTACATGAGTCCTACAATTTTTAAGGTAAAAGGGTATAGGTTTTATTTTCTTTCAAATGAGGAAAATAGAATACATGTCCATGTAACATGCGAGGATGGAGAGGCAAAATTCTGGATAGAACCTATAATATCATTGGCTGTGTCTCACGGCTTGAATCCAAGAAAGTTGAACGAAATTCAAAAGATCGTAGAGGGGCATAATAATGAAATCGTTAAAGCTTGGCAAAAACATTTTAGTAAGCGTTGAAAATATAACGCCTTTTGGCATATGGCTTTTTGCAAAAGAAAAGGAATGGTTTTTAAGCTATAAAGATTATCCGTACTTTAAAGACCAAACATTGAACTCTATACACAATGTTCAACTGCT
>JACRCC010000030.1 GCA_016234405.1 Deltaproteobacteria bacterium
GCGATGGAGAGCATTGCGATAGTCGCCTACAGGCAGCCCATAACAAGGGCCGAGCTTGAAGGCGTAAGGGGCGTGGACTCCTCCGGCGTGCTCTCCACGCTCATGGAAAAGCGGCTTGTAAAGATAGTCGGGAGAAAAGAAGTCCCTGGCAGACCCGTCGTATACGGCACCACAAAGGAGTTCCTCGAAACCTTCGACCTCAAGGACCTCTCGTGCCTGCCGTCCCTCAAAGACATTCAAAACGCGGAACCGGAGTTTGACGATGCGGAGCAGGAAAAAGCCTTTACCGAAGGTAGAGTTGCCGGGCGCCCAGCGCCTACAGAAGATAATAGCGGCGGCCGGGATAACCTCCCGGAGGAAGGCCGAGGAACTGATACTTCAAGGCCGGGTCACGGTGAACCGGAAGACGGCAACGGAGCTGGGGACAAAGGCCGATCCTCTTGAAGACGAAATAGCCGTTGATGGCCGCGTTATAACCTCCCCGGCCCAGCGGCGCTTGGTCTACGTCCTCCTCCATAAGCCAAAGGGTTTCATCAGCTCGGTCTCCGACCCAGTGGGCAGGCCCGTTGTAACTGAATTAGTTAAGATAAAGGAAAGGGTCTTTCCAGTGGGCAGGCTCGACTACGATGCCGAGGGCGTGCTGCTTTTAACAAACGACGGCGAGCTTATGAACAGGCTCATACATCCGGGCTTCAAGGTTGCAAAGAAATACCTCGTGAAGGTAAAGGGGGTGCCGGATGAGGCTGCCATCGGAAAATTGAGGGCCGGCGTCCGCCTCGACGACGGCAAGACGTTGCCCGCAAAGGCGCACTTCGTAAGGAAGTCCAATGAAAATTCATGGATAGAGCTTACCGTCACCGAGGGCAGAAATAGGCTCGTCAAGAGGATGTGCATGGCCGTGGGGCATCCGGTGCAAAAGTTGAAAAGGGTGGAGTTCGCGGGTCTGACCTGCGAAGGGCTCGACGCGGGGGCTTGGAGGTTTTTGACTGCGGCGGAAGTTAGTAGGCTTAAACGCCATAAAGCCCGGATATGAAAGGTTCTGCAAAAGGCGGACTGCCGAAAAAACTAAAGGGCTTTTACGAGAGCATGTACCGGCTACTCGGCCCGCAGGGCTGGTGGCCGGGAAGGACGCGCTTCGAGGTCATCGTCGGCGCAATCCTCACGCAGAACACCGCGTGGACCAACGTCAAGAAGGCCATAAATAATCTGAGGCGCGAAAAACTCCTGACGCCCGAAAGGCTCCGCGGCGTCGAGGCAAAAAAACTCGCCGCTCATATCAGACCAGCCGGGTACTTTAATATTAAGGCCAAGAGGCTCAAAAATTTCACGGAATATCTTTTCAGGAACTACAACGGAAGCCTCGACAGGTTTTTAAGCCATAAGAACAACGGCATTAGGGCGGAGCTTTTGGGCGTCAACGGCATAGGGCCTGAGACAGCCGATTCGATACTCCTCTACGCCGGAGGCCACCCGGAGTTTGTGGTGGACGCATACACCAAAAGGATGCTCACGCGCCACCACGTCGTCAAAGAGGACGCGGGTTACGACGACATGAAGACGCTTTTTATGGAGAACCTGCCGAGGGACGCGAAGCTCTTCAACGAATTTCACGCGCTCATAGTGAAGACCGGCAAGGATTACTGCCGGACGAAGGCCCCGGCGTGTGAAGAGTGCCCGCTGCAAAACTACTTGTAAAATAGAGAGGTTTTAATATGGCAAAGACCGTAGTTTATCCGCTTGGGAAAAAATCCAAAAAAAGAATCAAGGCAAAAGAAACAACAATGCTTTATAATACAAAGAAGATTCTATCTGTAAATTATGACAGAATTTGTAATTGTGCCGCGACGCATATAAACTGCATGTCTGCAAAAGAGTGGCTAAAAAGCCAGATAGGGGTATGGCAGTTTTTTTATGGGAGCAAGGACATACGCGACAAAAACCTTCACCCTGCGACATTTCCGATATCTCTGGCCAAGAAGATTATCGAGCTGTTTACGCACCAAGGCGAACTTGTCATAGATCCTTTTGTGGGAAGCGGGACAAGTTTGGTTGCCGCACAGGATCTCAATAGAAATGCGGCAGGGTTTGACCTGCAGAAAAAGTACATCGAGCTTTGCAACAGCCGTTTGTCAAATGATAACTTTTTTAACAAATCGCAGCAAATCGCCGTCAAAGACGATGCCAGAAACATTTATAAATACTTTGAGCCTGAGACTGCGAGTTTGATATGGACTTCTCCGCCTTACGCCAATCTGCTTAATCGTAAGAGAAAGAACAAATCACGCAGGGACAGAAACAACGAACAATTCGGCAAGGTTGAGCAATATTCTCAAGACGAAAGAGATTTTGGAACCATGTCGCTTGACGAATATACAAAAGCAATGGGCGATGTTTACGAAAGTCTGCTGCCTATCTTGAAACCCAAGGCTCATTGCGTAATCAATGTTCCAGATATGTGGTGGGAGAATAAACGCATAACGATTCATGTCTCTTTAATTGAGGAACTTAGAAAACGCGGATACGAGCTTAGGAATGTTATAATTTGGGACAGGACGAATATTGTCAACCGGATAGGAATTTTTGGCTGGCCCAGTAACTACATAACGATGGGCGTGACATTTGAATATCTCTTGGATTTTTGGAGGCCACCGCAGATATGAAACTATACTCTAAAGACGAGCTTATAAAAGAGATTAGAAAAATTTTTGACGCCGGTTGGCATAAGAGCGTAAAAAAGACAATTGACACTCGCAATGACGGGGCTGTCGGCAACACGTTAGAAAGTCTTTTGCATATCAAGGAAAATAATCTTCCCATCCCTAACGCGCAAGAGTGGGAATTGAAGGGACAAAGGTCTCATACAAGTGCATTAATCACCTTAAAACACACAGACCCATCACCAAGAGCCGCAAGGATAGTGACGAGTCTGTTGCTTCCTAATTATGGTTGGAAGCACAAAGAGGCTGGCAAAAAGTATCCTGCCACGGAGAAAAGTTTCCGGTCAACCACATCAGCTACATCTTATACAAATAGAGGCTTTAAAATCATTGTTGATAGAGGGCAGCGAAAAATAAGATTTGTCTTTGATCCTGCAAAGGCGGACATTTCTGACCCAGAAATTGCCATTTGGTTAAAGTCGGTTGAGAGAAGGGCTGGACTTGGACAGCTTCAGCCGGAACCGTATTGGGGTTTAGACGACCTGCAATACGCAATCGGCACAAAAATAGGAAATTGCTTTTATGTTATAGCTGACAGACGTGTCGAAAACTCGCAAGAGTTTTTCTTATACAAGGAGTTATATATTTTATCCGGGTTTTCTTTTGATAAGTTTGTCGTTGCTGCTGAAAACGGAAATGTTTTGGTAGATTTCGACGCTCGCACAGGCCATAATCATGGAACAAAATTCAGATTGAGACAAGGATGCTGGAAAGACCTTTACACCGACGTGCAGCGCGCCATCTGATTCGCCTCATAACCACTCGGCAGAAAACGTCAGGTTTTTGAATTTAACATGCCCGTCCAAGACAAAAACCGCATAAAGATCCTCCCCCCCATCCTCGCCTCCAAGATAGCCGCCGGAGAGGTGGTCGAGCGTCCGGCTTCGGTCGTCAAGGAATTGGTCGAGAACTCCGTTGACGCGGGCGCAACGACAATAAGCGTATATCTTGCCGAGGGGGGCAAGAGGGGCATCCGCGTTGTTGACGATGGCACGGGCATGGGCAGAGACGACGCAACGATAGCGTTTCACCGGCACTCGACGAGCAAGATTTCAACGGAAGCCGACCTCGACTCCATCAAGACGATGGGCTTCAGGGGCGAGGCCCTTGCGAGCATCTCTACCGTCAGCCGCGTCGTGTTGAGGACAAAACGCAAGGGCGAGATAACCGGCACAAAGGTAACGATAGAGGGAGGCGCTCCTCCGAGGGTGGAAGACGAGGGGTGTCCGGAAGGGACGACGATCGAAGTAAGCGATATTTTTTTTAATACGCCCGGACGGAAAAAATTTTTACGGTCAATTGATTCAGAGTTCAGCAGGAGCCTTGAAGTAATAAAGGCCACAGCCCTTTCTAACCCCGGCATAAGGTTCAAGCTCACGCACGGGTCAAAGACGGTGTTTGACGCGCCGGCGGGCAGCCTTAAAGAACGCATAAGGGACATATTCGGCAACGAAAGCGCGGAAAAACTCATTGCGATAAATTCCGCGCTCGTAAAAGGTTTTATCGGCAGCCCGGAAGCGGCACGCTCAACCGCAAGGACGCTTTTTTTATACGTGAACCACAGATGGGTGCATGACAAGGGGATAACGCGGGCGGTTATAAATGGCTACGGGACTTTCATCGAAGCCGGCAGATACCCGTTCGCGGTCTTGGATATCATCACGCCGCCCGAAGACGTTGACGTTAACATCCATCCGGCAAAGAGCGAAGTGAGGTTCAAGAATCAGGGGTTCATATACGATATAGTTAAGGCCGCAATAGTGGAGGGCCTTGCGGGCCGGAGTTTAGCGGAAGGTGTTTCCGTTTATGGCGCGGCAACAATCGCCGCTCACGCGGCTGCAAACGAGGACAACGGTGTTTACGATTTCACCGCTGCCGCCGCAGCGAAAGGGCATCCGGCTCTTGCCTTTACGCAACACCCGTCCGAGGTCAAGACCCCTCTCTTCCTCGACCTTGAAATCTGCGGACAGATTTGGGGCGAATTTTTGATAGTCGAGAGCGGCGAAGAATTTTACATCATTGACCAGCACGGCGCGGCCGAGCGGGCCGCGTTCGAGCGGCTTAAAAACGATTTCAAAAATTCCGGCAGGGTCAGGTCTCAGGCGCTTTTGCTCCCCGAAAGGGTCGAGACCGCGCCGGAAGAGCATGACACGCTCATCGGCGCAACCGAGGACTTGGCCTCCGTCGGATTTGAGATAACGCCGTTTGGCGGGTCGTCGCGGACCGGAGGCGAGACGTTTTTGATAAAGTCCGTGCCCGGCATATTGAGCGGCATGAGCGCGGCCGCGCTTATCAAAGACATCGCTTCGGAGCTTGTCGATTCCGGCGGGAGTATAAAGGCCGATGCCGCGATAGAGGCCGTGCTCATGAGGATAGCCTGCCACTCGATCATAAGGGGGAGCCGCCCTCTTACAGAGGATGAGGCAAAGGCGCTCTTAAAATCCCTCTCGACGATTGATTTTTCCGCGTATTGTCCTCACGGCAGACCGGTGATAAAACGCTTTTCGCGCTCCGAGGTGGACGCAATGTTCAAGAGGTAATGGACAAGACCAAGCTCATCGTGATACAAGGCCCAACCGCAGCAGGGAAAAGCGCGCTTGCGATGGAGTTGTCCGAGCGATTCGGGGGCGAGATAATAAGCGCCGATTCCATGCAGGTCTACCGTTACATGGACATCGGCACGGCAAAGCCTTCATTGGAAGATAGAAAAAGGGTAAGGCATCACCTTATTGACATAATCGCCCCGGATGAGGGATATACGGCGGCTCGCTATTGCATTGACGCCGCAGCCGCTGTCGTTGAAATAAGCGGCAGGAAAAAAATCCCCATAGTGGCCGGAGGCACTGGCCTATACATCAAGGCTCTGACAGGCGGGCTTTTTGAAGGGCCGGGCGCGGACGCGGGGATTAGAGATAGGTTGTTGACAGAGGCTCGTGAGGCCGGGGCAATAGTCCTCCACCAAAGGCTCAATTCCGTTGACCCCGAGGCCGGCGCAAAGATTCATCCGAATAACGTAAGACGGGTCATAAGGGCGCTTGAGGTCTATCTCACATATAAGCGGCCGATTTCAGAACTCCAAAATGAGCACGGGTTTAACGAGACGCCTTATGACGCGCTAAAAATTTGCCTTACGAAGGAGCGCAGCGAGCTTTACTCGGCCATTGACTCCCGCGTGGATGCCATGATCGAGGCCGGATTTGTCGCCGAGGTGAGGGGGCTGCATGAGGCCGGATACTCTTTCGATTTGAAGTCAATGCGCGGTTTGGGATATAAGGAGATGGGTCTTTTTCTAAGCGGCGCGTCAGGGTTTGCCGAGGCCGTAGGGCTTCTAAAAAGAAATACGAGGCATTATGCAAAGAGGCAGCTCACGTGGTTTAAAAAAGACCGGGGCTGCCCTCCTACGCCGGAGCGTGGGAACGATAAATGGTTTTATCCGGGCATGAAAAGCGATATAATTGCGCTCGTGAAAGGACACCTTAATATATGAAACGTTTTGTATTTTTCTCTCTCGTAATCCTGCTGATGTTTTTTGGGGCGGTAAGCGGGGTGTTGTGCGCCGCAGCCATTCCCGGCGGCGTAATCGCCGAGGGCATGGCGATAAAGACCGAGGAAAAGGCGGACTACAAGAAAAAGGCTTTGCAGGACGCCCATAAAATGGCGGTCGCAGCGACGATGGAAAAGATAGCGTCCGAAATAGCGACCTCCTCGCGGCCAGGCAAGGAGCGCGGCCCGGAAACGAGGATACTCGCTGATGCAGCCTCTTACGTGCTGACCTATAAGGTTCTCTCCGAGGGCTGGATGACGCATTCGGACATCGAGGCGCCCGCGCCCGCGGCAGACGATAAACTCCCCGCGCTTCAGGCCGGAACCGGAGTCGAGGTCTACCACGTGAGGATAGAGGCGGGCGTGGATGAGGCTCGGCTCAAATCGGACATGGAGAGGTTCGCGGGCGAGGGCGCCCCTGCGATGCCCTCCGAAACAATAACCGTTACGCTCGTGGACGTGCCGGATTACAAGACGTATTCGGAGCTGCTCGCCGCGCTCGAGAGGACAGGTTTGATAAAAGACCCTGCCGTGAGTTCGTTGTACAGGGGCAGGATTGGGCTCATCGCAACGGCAAAAGGCGGCGACAAGGCGATTATCGAGAGGCTTGCAAGGGAGTTGAGCGAAGGGTATACGGTCCTACCCGCAAGCAACAGGGGGATAATCATAAAGGCAACGCGCAGGGGAGGCGGCCGTCAATAATGAAAAAAATCTTTTTTACCGCGCTCTTCGTCTTGACCGTGTTCGCCGGCTGCTCGAATTCAGTGACGTATACCCTCTCCGAGCAGTATGCACAGACGGCGAAGATGGGCGTTGCCGTGCTGCCTGTGGAATGGCCGGCGTCAATATGGGAGGGGGGCCGGTTTTCAGCCGCTGAAGACAAGGCAGTGAGCTATCTCTTCAGGACCATGGTCTACGAAAAGCTCAAGACTAAAAACCTCCGCCCCGTTGCCCTCGAGACGATAGACGAGGCGTATCTCAAGGCCGGAAAGTCGTCTCTTTCAGGCAAGACGCCTCAGGAACTCGCCGCGCTCTTCAACGCAGACTCCGTGCTGTCGGTAAAGATAACCGGCTGGGACAAGACCACGCTTGGAGGCTACGCCTCTTTGACGATTGACGCCTCTTTTGAAATGCACGGAAGCGAGGGCACGTCCCTGTGGGTTGCGCAGTACTCAACCAAGGAATCCGATTTGAGGCTTGATGCGGCCTCCGTGGAGTATTCGGTAATAAAGGCGCACGAACCCCGCATACAGAGGTTCGTTGACGCGGTCTTCTCCACGCTGCCGGATTCTCCCGCGCGGCAAGACGGGTATTTTCAGTGGCTGCCGTGATGACGGTTATCAGTTATCAGTAAAAACACATTAACCGATAACAGATAACCGATAACTTCAAAACGCCTCCGGCAATCCGGCCAGATCCGTGAGTCTGTAGACCGGGCCGTCTTGGCAGACGTAAGAGCTGTTTATCTGGCAGTGTCCGCATTTTCCAAACCCGCACTTCATGCGTCTTTCGAGGGAGACGAGCATGGAGGCGTCTTTGATGAGCTTTTTGCGAAGCGCCAGCGCTACGAATTTATACATGACCGGAGGGCCGATAATCGCGGCAACGGTCTTATCGGGCTTTAGCTTCAATGACGAGATGAGCGTGGTAACGACCCCGACGTTGCCCTTCCACCCCGGATGCCGCTTGTCAATCGTGAGCCGCACGTCCATGCCCATGTCCTTCCATTCGTCCATCTCTCCCTGAAAGAGTATTTCTTCAGGCGTCTTTGCGCCGCAGATGAGGGTGAGCTTGCCGTAGCTGTCTTTTCCGGCCACGCTTTTTATAAACGACCTCATGGGGACTATCCCTATGCCGCCCGCGATGAAAAGGAGGTCTTTTCCCTTGAGTTCATCGGTTTTAAAACCCCTGCCGAACGGCCCGCGCAAATAGACGCGGTCGCCTTTTTTAATCCTGTGCATGGCGTTTGAGAGGTTGCCTACTGCCCGAATGCAGAGATCAAAACTCTGTTTGGGGGAGCCGTTTATGTGAGAATTTACGGGCATGGAGGCGACTGAAAAGGGGGCCTCGCCGTAGCCCGGCAACCCACACATAAAAAACTGGCCGGGATCGAAACTCACGGGAAGGCCGCCTATAGCGGCAAGGGGGGTAACGGTAAAAAGCCGCTCCTTTTCGGTAAGTTTCGTTACGCGCTCCACCGTGGCGGCCGAGGGCAGATAGGGCGAAACCAAATTATCTGTTTTTGGTGATTGTTGATTCAGCAATGAGTTCATTCGTAACCTGCGCGATGTTTATTTTGACAAGGCACGCGCGCGAGCATCTGCCGCAGCCGACGCAGAAAAGCGCGTTAAATTTGTCCGTCAGATACCTGAACTTTCTGTTAAAACGGTGGCGGAGGCGCTCTGCGCGAGTCTTTCTGAAGTTGTGCCCTCCGGCGACCTTGGCAAAATCCTCGAGCGTGCACCCGTCCCATACCCGGACGCGCAGGCCGTCTTTGAGATTAGCCCCGACCTCGTCTTTAACGTCAAAGCAGCAGCAGGTGGGGCAGACGTTGTTGCACGAGCCGCACCCGTAACATATTGCGCCAATCTTGCCCCAGACCGGACTGTCGCTGCTTTGCGCGTATATGCCCGGCAGATCTTTTGCCGGTGCGTTGAGGCGCGTTTTGAAAGCGCCCTCTTTTTTCTTTTTCAAGCGGTCAAGTTCTTTTATCCGCGAGGCGGACGCCTTTACGGTCTTTGTCAGTTTGCCGAGAAGGTGTCTGCCGGCGTCCGTGCCGGTGTGCGTGAGGAAACCGGATTTGATTTCGTGAAGGAATATGTCAAAACCCGCGTTTGCGTTCATGGTCTCCACGCTTGAGCAAAAACAGTATTCGTCAGGGAAACACTCGGCGCCGATTATAACGGTATCAGCCCTGCGCGTAAGATAGTTCGCGTCGCTCGTGCCGTGAGCGAATACCTTGTCCATCAGGTTCAAGGCGTGTATGTCGCATGGATGAAGGCCGATCACGGCTTGACCTTGAGAGGCGACAACAGGCTCATGGGCGCCGGTGGGTATGTCGAACTTCAAAAGGCATTCGCGCTGCGGAAAGAAAAATTCTTTTGCGGATAGATGCGTCGGGGTTTGAGAGAGTTCAAGGTCTTCAAATCGGGTTATCCTGCCAAAGGCGGGAAAACCGTCCTTTTTAACGGCGCCGTAGACTACGCGGTCTTTCATAAGCCCGTTAATAAGGGATTTAAGGCCCGTCTTTGTGAGGTATCTGTATTGGTTCTTATCCGCCATGTTATGCTCGACAGGCCGATTATAGCAGAGAGGGTTTTTCATGTCCACAGATGCAGTAAGCGCAAGGGATGCTAAAGAATACTTGACAAATTTGATAAGGTATATTAAATTACCCTATGTGGTGTAAGGTTATTAGGACATCAGTGCCATGATAATGCCTGGTGCATCCCATAACAACCCATAATGATTGTTGACCGAAATCATAACTTCTCTTAAAATAAGGTGGTATCCTGATTGAGACTCTCGACTAAAGGACAATACGCGGTAAGGGCTATGGTGAGCCTTGCCTGTCACGCCGGAGTCAAGCCAGTGACCCTAAAGGATATTTCCGCGGAAGAGGGGATATCGCTGTCTTACCTCGAACAGCTTTTTTTGAAGCTCAGAAAGGGCAAGATAGTTAAAAGCGTGAGGGGCCCGGGCGGCGGGTATGTGCTTGCGAGGCCGGCAACTGAAATAAGCGTAGCGGACGTTATATCCGTCGTCGAGGAGCCGTTAAATCCGGTAGCGTGTCTTGACAGGGACGCTGCGGCGTGCGACAGGGCAAAGACCTGCATAACCCAGAACGTATGGAAGGGGCTTGCCGCGAAGATTGCGGAGTTCCTCGGCTCGGTCTCGATAGAAGATTTGAGTCAAGAGGTCAAAAAACTTCACCCACTTCACCCGGACGTCCCGGCGCTCAAAGAGGCGTCCTGTCCGGCGGCATCCGTTGCAAGCGAAGGCGTCAAGTAAAGGGCTATTGGGGATATTGCACATATAAAACGTCCGGGGGGAGTTTTGAAAAAGATATATTTCGACCACAACGCCACGACGCCCGTAGACCCGGAGGTCCTCGACGCCATGCTCCCCTTTTTAAAAGAGGAGTTCGGAAACCCGTCGAGCATACACTGGGCAGGAAGGAATTCGAGAAAGGCGATAGAGGAGGGGAGAGACAAGGTCTGCCGTCTCCTCAACTGCGCAAATTTGGAACTTATATTCACAAGTTCGGGCACCGAGGGGGACAACCACGCGATAAAGGGCGTCGCCTACGCCAAAAAAGAGAAGGGCAATCACATAATAACCACCAAGGTCGAGCACCCGGCCGTCCTCAACACCTGCAAGCACCTCGCTAAAGACGGCTTTGAGACGACGTATCTTGACGTTGATTCCGACGGTATGATTGACCTTGAGGTCTTGAAGGCCGCCATAACCCCTAAGACCATACTCATTTCAATCATGTACGCCAATAACGAGACAGGGGTAATATTACCGATAAAAGAGATAGGCGATATAGCGAAGGCAAGGGACGTAACGTTTCATACGGACGCGGTTCAGGCGGCCGGAAAAATACCCCTTGACGCGCAAAAGCTAAACGTGGATTTACTGACCATATCCGGGCACAAGCTCTACGGCCCCAAGGGCACGGGCGCGCTCTTCGCAAAAAGGGGGGTTAGGCTCGTGCCCCTCATACACGGCGGGCATCACGACAGAAACAGGCGCGGCGGCACGGAAAACGTCGCGGGCATCGCGGGGCTTGGCAAGGCCGCGGAGATTGCCATGCGGGACATGGAAAAAGAATCGGCGCAGCTTTCAACGCTGAGAAACCGGATAGAGAAGGGGCTTGCGGAAAAGATACCTCATATAAAGGTAAACGGACACGCGGACAAAAGGCTTCCCAATACCGCAAACATTAGTTTTGAGTTCGTGGAGGGGGAATCGCTCCTCCTGAATCTCGACATGAAGGGCATAGCCGCCTCGAGCGGCTCGGCCTGCACGTCCGGCAGCCTTGAGCCGTCGCACGTGCTGCTTGCAATGGGCCTGACCCACGAGATGTCGCACGGCTCTGTGAGGTTTTCCCTCGGTAAATCAAATACGGCCGGCGACGTGGAGTATCTGATTGAGATAATGCCTGCAATAGTCGAGAGGATGAGGAGCATGTCGCCGCTTTATGCCGGGGCTAAATGACTTTGCCTCCGCTGCCCAGCGCCGCTTTCCGACACGAAAGTCCGCGCCGGAATTAAACATGGAGACGGTAATCGGCGCTGGGTCGGCCTGAACAAATTCGGGGTTTTTCAGCAAATTGCTAAAAGGAGAGGCAATGTACAGTGAAAAGGTGATGGATCACTTCTCGAATCCGAGAAACGTAGGCGAGGTCGAGAACGCAAGCGGCGTGGGCACGGTCGGAAACCCGGCCTGCGGCGACATAATGAAGCTGTCCATCAAGGTCGAGAACGACGTTATCCAAGACGTAAAGTTCAAGACCTTCGGCTGCGGCGCGGCCATTGCGACAAGCTCGATGGTAACGGAGCTTGTGAAGGGCAAGACCCTCGATGAGGCCGAGAGGATATCGAATGCAACGGTCGCTGAGGCCCTCGACGGCCTGCCGCCCGTGAAGATGCACTGCTCAAACCTCGCGGCCGACGCCCTGCACGCGGCAATAGAGGATTTCAAGAAGAAGGCTGGGAAGTGACGGCAGGTTTCCGGCAAACCGTTTCCGGTCTTTAACAATACCCCCGCAAGGGGGTATTGTTTTAAATGTGTTTTTAAAATAAAAAGAATTGCCATATTATGCGTGTTTGTAATTTGTAGAGAATCCAGCCGATTTTTTGCTATTATTTAAGTGCGTCTCAGGGGCATTTTGCGAAAGATTGCATAAAAAAGAGGAAACGAATGAAGAAAACGAAGGAAACAACGCTCGCTGAATTTAACGAATGGACGAAGGGTGACAAGAAAGTAAAAGAAGGATACGCTCTCGAATTTAAAGAGGCCAGAAATAATTTCAATATTGATAAGGACTTGACGGATTATTGCGCAGGCATCTCCAATACGGGTGGAGGTAAGTTATTGCTTGGCGTTGATGATACGGGAAAGGTGGTAGGAAGCACGGTATTTTCAGGCAGAGAAAATAAACTGCCTCATATACTGCTGCAAAAAATAGGTTTAAATGTGGGAGTAGAAGAATTCGAGCATCCTGATGGTCGGGTTTTGATCTTCCATATCCCATCTCGGCCTCGCGGCCAAGTCATTATGTCTTCCGGGAAATATAAATATCCAATTAGAGTAGGCGAGTCTTTGGTTGAGATGGACACGATGACTTTGAAGGGGATTCTCAACGAGGCCGAAGCCGATTTTTCGTCTCTAATCGCAAAAGATTTTTTATTAGCGGATATTGACGACGCAGCGATTGAAAATTTTAAAGTCAGATGGGGACAGAAAGCGAAAAGAGAAGATTATCGCAGCTATCAGCACGAAAAAATCCTGCGTTCAAACGGGCTTTTGTCAGACAAGGGGCTGAATTATGCTTGTCTGATCTTGTTTGGGAAGAAAGAAAAGCTCGACGAGTTAATGCCCGGAAGCGAGATCATTTATGAGTGGCGTGAGGATTCAAAGAAGACAGATTATGATTATAGGGCAAGCTGGCGCGAGCCATTTTTCAAGGTTCATAATGCGGTTTGGGATACTATTAACGCAAGGAATATAAGGTTTTCTTTTCAAGAGAGACTTTTTCAGCGGGAAATTTTTGCCTTTAACGAAAAGGCGATTCGTGAAGCGGTTCTTAATGCGGTAACGCACAGGGATTATGCGATTTCAAATCGGTCGGTTTTTATCAAGGCGTCACCGCAAGGGTTTTTTATTGAAAGCCCCGGAGGTTTGCCGTATGGAATTACGGTTGAGAATATCCTGCGGGAGACATCTTGGAGGAATAGACTAATAGCAGAAACGTTTGAGAAATCCGGTTTGGTTGAGCGTTCAGGGCAAGGCATGGATGATATATTCCAAAGCACGATCAAGGAGGGTAAGGGGTTGCCTGATTTGTCCGGCAGCGATAATTTTTCTGTGCGTTTGCGGATTCCGGCACAGGTTAAAGACAAAAATTTTGTGCTTTTTATAGAAAAGATAGCTAATGAGAAACAAGTTAAGCTGTCGTTTGATGAAATTCTTGAGTTAGAGAAGATTAGGGAAGGACAGCCTGTTAAACACGTTGAACACAAAAATAGGTTATTGGAAATAGGTCTAATAGAAAGGGTCGGCAGGACAATAGGCGCCAAATACATATTATCTCATAAATATTATGCTCATATCGGTAAGGTCGGATTGCATACCAGATTTACTGGAATAGAAAGGGATAAAATTAAGGAACTTATAATAAAGCATTTGGGGAAAAACAAAGGGTTTTTACGCGATCTAAAGCAAGCCTTCCCCGAACTGAAGCCAATGGATATTTCAAATTTGTTACAGGAATTAAAAAGGGAAGGAAAAATTAGGTCGAATGGTTGGGCACGAGCGAGTTATTGGGAGCTTAACAAATAAATCTAATTTTTGTTTTAGTTGGATTGCTGCTCGAAGATAACTCAACAAAATCACATAGTTTCATCGTTACAAATTACATCTGTTCTACATCTGTTCTACATCATAAGTTATGAAACGTCCCCGCGTGGTCGTTGCAATGAGCGGAGGGGTTGATTCCTCCACTGCGTTAGCCCTCTTGAAAGAAGAGGGCTGCGAGTGCATAGGTGTCTCCATGCAGCTCTGGGACTACGGGAAAAAGGCGGATTCAACCGGCGCGACAGAGGGTTCTTGCTGCTCTCTCGACGACCTCTACGACGCAAGGAGCGTAGCGGATAGTCTCGGCGTGCCCTTTTACGCCGTAAACGTCGAGGAGGTCTTCTCAAAAGAGGTCGTGGAGTATTTCGTAAAGAGTTATTCCTCCGGCATGACCCCGAACCCGTGCGTCAAGTGCAACGCGGTCCTGAAATTCGACGCGCTCTTACGGAAGGCCGCGGAGCTTGACGCGGATTTTTTGGCGACCGGCCACTACGCGAGGATAGAAAAAGGGATTGCCGCCTTCAAACTTCTCAAGGGCGTTGACGCCGACAAGGACCAGAGTTATTTCCTCTTTACCATGACTCAGGGGCAGTTATCGAGGGTTTTATTCCCGCTCGGCAACATGACGAAAAAAGAGGTGAGGGCCGCGGCAAAAAAATTCGGGCTAAAGACCGCCGAGAAAAAAGAGAGCCAAGAGATATGTTTTGTGGACGACGCAGGCTACGGGGCGTTCGTCTCGGCGCGGTTAGGCCCTGCTGCAGGCGACATAGTAACCGCGGACGGCCGGGCGCTCGGCGTCCATAAGGGAGTCTTCAACTACACCATCGGCCAGAGAAAGGGGTTAGGTCTTTCTGGCGGCCCTTACTACGTTACGGGGATTGACGCCGTTGGCGGTAAGCTCATCGTGGGCGCTGAGGAGGAGCTTTACTCAACGGGCCTTACGGCCTATGACGTGAACTGGATAGATACGGCATTTGCCGGGCAAGACGTTATCAAAGGGGTTATTGTCAAGACCCGTTATAGGCATCCGGGGGTTGAAGCGGAAATCCGCCGGCTTGGCAACGGCGGCGTTGAGGTGGTTTTTTCAAACCCCGAAAAGGCGGTTACCCCCGGTCAGGCGGCCGTATTTTACAGAGGGGACGAGGTCATCGGGGGCGGGTGGATTGAAAAGGCGATAAAGTGACATGAAAACCGTTTCCATCACAACGCTCGGGTGCAAATCCAACCAGTACGATTCGTCCGCGATGGAAGACGCGTTGCGCTCAGGCGGGCTGCGACTTGCGCAGTTTCCGGGGCCATCGGACGCCTATATCATAAACACCTGCACGGTAACGGCGCAAACCGACGCCCAATCGAGGCGGCTTATAAGAAGGGCGCGAAAGCTCAACCCGGATGCGCTTGTCATCGTAACCGGCTGCTACGCGCAGGTCTCGCCGGACGCGGTAAAAAGGATCGAAGGCGTTGACTACGTCATCGGAAACCCGGAAAAAAAAGCTGTCCTTGATTTTATAATGATGGGCAGACCCGGCAGCGGTGTTAAGGCCGTTATAGGAGATTATAGGGACGGGCCTCCTTTCACGCCCGCCCTGCGCAGCTCTTCGGGAAGGGCGCGCGCGAACCTCAAGATTCAGGAGGGGTGCGATAGGGCTTGCGCTTATTGTATTATACCGATGGCGCGCGGGGCGTCAAAAAGCCTGCCGTTTCAAGATGTTGGGCGCGGGATAGACGCCCTTATAGAGGCCGGATACGCGGAGATAGTGCTCACGGGCATACACCTCGGAAGTTACGGCGCTGACTTGTCGCCTGTGAAAACCCTCGTTTCGGTATTGAGGCTCATTGAAGAAAGGGATTATCCCTGCCGCTTCAGGCTCTCTTCGCTTGACCCGGACGAGGTAACGGACGAACTGATTGCAATTATGAAAACCGGACGCCGCATCTGCAACCACGTCCACCTCGCGCTTCAAAGCGGGGACCACGGAATCTTGAAAAAGATGAAAAGGCATTATACGGCCAAAACGTTTGCCGAAAGGGTCGAAAAGATATGTTTGGAGGTCGAGGGCGCGGCCATAGGGGTTGACGTTATCGCAGGGTTTCCCGGAGAGGGAGAAAGAGAATTTGAAAACACTTATGCGCTTCTCAAGGATATGCCGTTGGCCTATCTGCATATCTTTCCATATTCGAAAAGACAAGGCACGGCTGCGGCTTCTTACGGGGGGCAAATAAGTCCAAAGATTATCAGGGACAGGTGCGACAGGCTGAGGGAACTCGACGCCGGAGTCCGCGCCGCGTTCTATAATAAATTTATCGGGGAAAAGGCCGATGTCATCGTTGAATTCGTTCCGGGGAAAAAAACAGGGTTAAAAAAGGGAAGGGCGCGCAACTACATACCCGTTGCAGTTAGTGCGGGAGACGCGGCGCCCGGCAGGGAAATACCCGTGCGGCTCACGGGCTTTGGCGCAACCGGCATGGCCGGAGAGGCTATATGACGAACCATACCGTTAAGACGGAAGAGTTCGCGGCAACGCTGCCCTTTAAGTTTAAAAACGCGCAACTCCTTAAAACCGTTTTCGTCCACCGTTCGTTTTTGAACGAGAAAGAGGCAAAGACGCTTGGGCTTAGGGAATCCAACGAGAGGCTTGAGTTTTTGGGAGACGCGGTGCTCGGGGCCGCTGTAAGCGACATCCTTTATGCGCGGTATCCTGCGACCGCGGAAGGCGAGTTGACGCGGATGAGGGCGCGGCTCGTTAATAAAAAAACGCTTGCAGGTCTGGCTTTGGAGCTTGGTCTGCCCCGGTATCTGCGCCTGGGCAAGGGCGAGCGGGCTTCCGGTGGGGCCGAAAACCCGACCATCCTCGCCTCAACCTTCGAGGCCTTTATCGCGGCCGTCTACGTTGAATTAGGTTTTGATTCGGTCTATGGATACATATTAGAACTCTTTAACCCGCTCATAAATGAAGACCTCGCAGGCCCCGGACACTTTGATTTTAAACCAAGACTGCAGGAACTCGGCCAGAGGGTCTATAAAGAGGCCCCCTCATACAGGCTCGTCAGTGAGACCGGCGCGCCGCATAAAAAGACCTTCGCGGTCGAGGCGATAATCGGAGGCAAGGTTTTGGGCAGGGGATGCGCCGCGTCGAAAAAAGAGGCGGAACAAGCCGCCGCCGAAGAGGCCCTGCAAAACCTCGAAAGATTGAATAAAGACAGTTGAGAAATCCATGTCCCGTAAAAAAATGCTCATAATTCCGGTGTTCATCCCCTTTGGCGGATGCCCTCACAAGTGCGTTTTTTGCGACCAGAACGGGATAACCGGCGTATCCGTTATGCCGGGCGAAAACGCGGTCGTTGAGACGATTGAAAAATATCTCGCCACATGGAAGGGAAGCGGAGGTAAAGAGGTTGCCTTCTACGGGGGGAGTTTTACGGGGCTGCCGATTGAAACCCAAAAAAAATTCCTCGACTGCGCGGCGGGATTTGTAAGAGATGGCCGCGTTGACGGCATCAGGGTCTCCACCCGGCCTGATTACATCTCAAATGAGGCCGCCTTATTTTTGAAGGAAAACCGCGTTACCACCGTGGAGCTTGGCGCACAAACCATGTCGGATTTGGTCTTGCGGCTTTCAGGCAGAGGGCACTCGGCAAACGCTACGATTGAGGCAGTGAAGACGCTCAAGGCCGCTGGGTTCAAGGTTGGAGTTCAGTTCATGCCCGGGCTTCCGGGCGACACGTTAGAGAGCATCATCGAGACGACTGACGCCGTCATCGCGCTCAAGCCTGACTTCGTGAGGGTCTATCCCACTCTCGTCTTGAAGGGCACGGCGTTACACAGGATGTATCTGAACAACGAGTATTCGGCGTGGGGCCTTGATGAAATGGTCGAGGTATGCAGGGTCGTCTTTGCGAGGCTTGCACAGGCGGGCATCCCGGTCATCAGGACGGGGCTTCAGACAACGGAGGGCCTCCTTGAAAACCTCGCGGCAGGGCCTTATCACCCGTCTTTCAGGGGGCTTGTGGAGAACAAGGTTTCAAAAACAGTTTCTCCATAAAAGCGAGTTGGTTCTGTTATAATCAGCCCATGCCGCAGGACGCTGGAGCGTCCACGAATGCGTTCCCACGCCGGAGCGTGGGAACGATAGAACGGCGGACTGATATAATCAGGGCTAAAGCCCTGAGCTACTCCATTGCCGGTTGTCCCTCCGAATCAACGCCGGCCGGGAGCTTGACGGTAAACGTCGTCCCTTCGCCGACGGCGCTTTGCACGTCTATGATCCCGCGATGTTTGGTTACGATTTTGTAGACGACGTAGAGGCCGAGGCCCGTGCCCGAACCCGCGGGTTTTGTCGTATAGAACGGGTCGAATATATGGGAGACGTCCGCCTTAGGTATCCCGCAGCCCGTGTCCGTTATTGCCGCTGAGACGAAGCCCGCCCCCTTTGCGCACTTGAGCGTCAGGGCGCCCTTGTCTTTCATCGCGTGCGCCGCGTTCACTATCAAGTTTATGAATACCTGCTGCATCTCCACCCCGTTGGCGTTTACGAGGCATCCCTGACCGAATTCTTTGACGGTCTTTATCCCCTTGAATGACGCGCCGTGACGCGCCATCTTGAGAGAATTCTCGATTATGGAGCATAGGTCAACGACCGAGTGCGTTTCAAACGCCGCGGACCTTGAATACGCGGACAGTTCGGTTACGATGTTTTTTGCGTGCACGGCGTATTCGATGATGTCTTTGGCGTAGGATTTTACAAGCCCCGGGTCGTCCTCGTCGCGTATGGCCTCGGCCATGCCGAGTATGCCGGCAAGCGGATTATTTATCTCGTGCGCGATGCCGGAGGCGAGAGTCCCGATGCCCGCGAGCTTTTCCGACTGGGTGAGCTTGAACTGGAGCATCTTGTGTTCGGTTATGTCTCTGCCCACGCCTACGGTGCCGATGATCTTGCCCTCGCCGTCCGTCATGGTGGAGAGCGTCAGTATTACGTGGTAGACGCGCCCGGTCTTGGATTTCAGCTGGACCTCGCGGTCGCGCACCCCCCATATCCATATCTTGTCGTCAAGCGCGCTGGTCTTGCGTATCTCGGATCTCTCAGGCGCCTTATCATAGAGAATGAGGATGTCTTTGCCGACAACCGAGTCTTTGGCGTATTCCAAAAGTTTCTCGGCCTCGCGGTTGAATTCCACGATGCGCCCCTCGTTGTCCGTGGTGACGATAATCACGCGGGAGTTGTCGAGGATCATCTGGAGATAGTGTTCCGCCGAGCTTATATTCTTATCTAACTTTTTCGGTCCCATCCGTAATCCCCCCGCTCCCCGTTGCAATGCAGAGCACAACGGGGCCCCCGCCTCTTTAGAAAAGAGGGGGCGGTATATTATTCCTTGACCGCCTCAACGGTAAGGTAGACCTTATGGGCGATGAATAGGTTTGTCATTTCAGGGTCGAGCTGCGTGCCGGATACCCTTTGCATCTCGGAAAAAATTTTTTCAACCGGCATCCCCTTTCTGTAGGGTCTGTCGCTTCTCATGGCGTCGAAGAGGTCGGCGACCGCGATGAGGCGCGCCGAAAGGGGTATCTCGCCGCCCCTCAGCCCTTTCGGATACCCCGTGCCGTCGTAGTTCTCGTGGTGCGCCGCGATAATCCTTGCGACCTCATCCATAAGCGGGACGCCTAAGAGGATCTTTTCTCCTATCTCGGCATGTCTTTTTATGTGAGCGGACTCAACGTTATCGAGTGAGCCTTCTTTATTGAGGACGGATTCGTTGACGCCGATCTTGCCCAAATCGTGCAGGAGCGCGGCGTATTCAAGGGTCTCAAGATCCTTTCCGTTCATTTCGATGAGTCTGCCCATCTCCGCGCAAAGGGTCTTCATCCGGTTGCAGTGGCCGCGGGTGTAGTGGTCTTTGGCCTCGATAGTCTCGGCAAGCGCGTTGGCGAACTGGAGGTTCATGCCCTTCAAGAGGTCGTATGCCTTCTGAAGCTCAGTGGCCTTGTTGTTAAGCTCCTTTGTGCGCTCTATGACCCTTTGCTCAAGGAAGGATTTGTACTGCGCGTTTTCCGTCTGGAGTTCCTTATTCCTCACGAGGAGTCCCCTGTGGCCTATTGCCCTCCGGACCGCGGCCATGAGGTCTTCCTTTTTGACGGGCTTCATCAGGTAATCGAATGCGCCCTTTTTCAACACGTCAATGGCGACGGATACGTCGGTGAAACCGGTGAGCATTATTACGGGGACCGTGTCGAAGTTGGTCTTCACGAACTCGAGTATCTCTGTCCCATTTACCTCAGGCATCCGCAGGTCGGAAATGACTATGTCAAAGGAGTTGGCGCGCAGCGCGTCGAAGACCGGGTTGCCGCCGGAGGATTGAATGACGTTAAAACCCTCTTTTGAAAGGTGGGTGTTTAAAACCTTTCTGATTGGCTCTTCGTCGTCAATTATAAAGATGTTGGTTGGGTTCGTCGCCATGAAAGCGCTCGGTATCGTTGTAATATGGGCAATATGCGTAATAAATTTTACTTTAAGCAAGGCGGTTATTCAATCAAATTCGCCCAGCGCCGCTTTTCTGCGCGGAGAGGGTTTTCAAGATTATGCTTCGGCAATGCAAAGCGGCGCTGGGCTTGAAAGGTTGTCCGGTTTTTGCTAACTTGGTGTCTATGAAAAGTTTATCCATGAGAAGTTTATTAGAGAATAAAACGACGACTAAAACGACGGGGATGAACGTGATATTCGCCTCTTCCGAGGCCGCGCCGTTTGCCAAGACCGGCGGGCTTGCGGACGTGGCCATGCTCTTGCCGGCGGCCATCAAAAGACGGGGCTGCGAGGTCTCTCTTTTTCTCCCGTACTACGCGCAGGTAAAGGCATCGGGCGTAAAGCCCGTCCGCGTCCCGGTCTCCATCCATCTGCCTTCCGGCAAACGGGAACTAACGGCGGAACTATACATGACCGAGGGCTTTGGGGGGGTTAATGTCTACTTCATAAAGAGAGACGAGTTCTTCGACCGCGCCTTCCTTTACGGCACGCCTAAAGGGGATTACCCCGACAACCTTGAACGTTTCTCTTTTTTTTCAAGGGCCGTTATTGAGGCGATAAAGGCCGTGGGCTTAATGCCCGACGTCATCCACTGCAACGATTGGCAGACCGGGCTGATACCGGCGTATCTCAAGGACGTTTATTGGAACGACCCGGTTTTTTTCAATGCCGCGATCGTCTTCACTATCCACAACATCGCGTATCAGGGGCTTTTCGATAAAAGGCTCTATGGCGCGACGGGTCTTTCCACAAGTCTTTTCACGGCTGATGGGTTGGAATTTTGGGATAAGATAAGTCTCCTGAAGGCGGGCATCGTTTATTCGGACATGATTACGACCGTAAGCCAGACTTACGCCAAAGAGATACAAACGCTCGAATTAGGCGGCGGCCTTGACGGGCTGCTTAGGGCGCGGCGCGGCGGCTTGTTCGGGGTTTTAAACGGCGTGGATTACGGCGAGTGGAACCCCGAGACCGACGGACTCATTCCCGCGGCCTACTCAAGCACGGACATGAGCGGAAAGGCAAAGTGCAAGATGGCGCTCATGAAGGAGTTCGGAGTAAAACTCAAAACACCAGCGCCTCTCGTCGGGATGGTGTCGAGGCTGGCCGAGCAAAAGGGCTTTGACATACTCCTCGAGGCGCTCCCTGAGATAATGAAGAACGATATCGGTCTTGTGATACTCGGCGAGGGCGAGACCCGGTATCAGGAGGCGCTTATTGAGGCGGCTAAAATCCATCCCGGAAGGGTCTCGGTGAAGATAGCGTTCTCGAACGCGCTCGCGCATCTGATTACGGCCGGAAGCGACGTCTTCCTCATGCCGTCCCGCTACGAGCCGTGCGGCTTAAATCAGATGTTTGCCCTCAGGTACGGGACGCCTCCGGTTGTGAGGGCTACGGGGGGTCTTCAAGATACGGTGAGCGACGCTGCGGACGGGAGCGCGACCGGATTTAAATTTAGGGGGTATTCCGCCTCCGCGCTCGTCGGGAAGCTCAAAGAGGCTGAGGCCGGGTATAAAGACAAAAAGGCATGGGCGCTCCTGCAGAAAAACGGCATGAAAAAGGATTTTTCATGGGACGTATCGGCAAGGAGGTATATCGAGCTTTACGGCGCAGCCTTGAAAAAAAGCGCCTAAACCTTAGACATGGTTGCCGTAAAAATCCGCATCATTCTCCCCAAACATTGCCTGAATAGCCCCAGTTAGCCCTAAAAAGCCGCGTGGCATCGTTTTTGCAAAATTATAATTCATGAAAAGGATAGCCATAGCGGACGACGACAAGGCTTCGATGCTCGTGCTCAAAGGTCTCATTCAGGAATGCGGCTACAGCGTTGTCGCGGAGGCCTCAAACGGCGCAGCGGCCATTGAGGCCTGCGTCAAGGATAAACCGGACCTTATAATCATGGACGTGGGTATGCCCGTGAAGGACGGGATCGCCGCGGCCGCCGACATAAACCGGATTAGCCCGACGCCGGTGGTGATACTCACCGCAAAGGACGACGAAGACACGGTCCGGCGCGCGATAGAGGCCGGCGTCATGGGGTATCTCGTCAAGCCCGTAAGGCTCGAAGAACTCGCCCCGGCAATCGAGCTTGCGATATCGAGGTTTTTCGAGTGGCAGGCCGTCAGGAAGGAAAACCTCGATTTAAAAACCGAACTCGCCTCAAGAAAGACGATTGAAAAGGCCAAGGGGCTTCTCATGGCAAAAGAGGGGATGACCGAAAACGAGGCCTTCACGCGCCTCCGAAAGGTCAGCATGGACAGGAGAAAGACGATGGTCGAGATAGCCGAGGTGATTATCCTCGCCTTCGAGAAGAAGGGCGGATAAGACGCAATAAAAAACGGAGCGCATAAATGCAAAAATCCCTCGTCATACAGCACGTAAGAAGCGAAGGTCTGGGTATCATCGCCCCGCTCCTTGCCGCAGCCGGCCTCGCGCCGGATGTCATCCGCGTCTATAAGGGAGAAAAACCCCCTCGCTCGATAGAGCCTTACTCCGCCCTGATAGTCCTCGGCGGGCCAATGGGCGTCTACGAGGAGGACGTCTATCCTTTTATAAGAGACGAGTTGAGGCTCATAGAATCGGCCTTGAAGAACTCGACCCCGATGCTCGGCGTGTGTCTCGGCTCTCAGCTCCTTGCAAAGGCCGCCGGGGCCGCGGTGTATAAAGGGAAAAAAAAGGAGATAGGCTGGTATGACGCAGCCCTGACCAAAGAGGGTTTGTCCGACGGTCTGCTGCTCGGTTTCCCGAAAAGGATGCGCGTCTTTCAGTGGCACGGGGATACGTTCGACGTGCCCAAAGACGCCGTGAACCTCGCCTCCACCGGGTTATTCCCAAATCAGCTTATAAAGGTCGGCAGGGCCGCGTACGGGGTTCAGTTCCACCTCGAGGTCACGGAGGCCATGATAAAAGATTGGCTCGAGGTGAATTCCGGGGAATTGAAATCCCTTAAGGGGGAAATATCTCCGGCAAGGATTTTAAAGGAGACGCCGGAAAATATCGCCGAACTGCACAGGCACGGCGCGGCGTTTATCAAGCGGTTTTTGAGACTCGCCGGCTGCGGCTGCACAATTTGAAGGCAGGCGTGGTTATGGAAGAGGCAGGCAGACGACTTAATCGCGCCCGATGCGTTGAAAATCAAGCCGCCTGCAATGGCACGGAAGTTGCTGTTTAACATTATGTCGTCAGTTGTCGCCGAGGCTGCGGCGAGGCAGCCGGATAAGTGAATAAAGGACTTTCAAAGGGCTTCATGGAGAAGGCAACGGCGCCTTACCCGACCCGCGCCCATTGGCGCGGGTACCACGCGGGAAAGGCGCATTTTTGTTTTAGGGCGCCGGCAACGAACAAACACGAGCAATAAGGAGGTCAAAAGGAGATCAAGATGAAAAAGCTGATATTCATGTTATTGGCGGGCGCGCTGTTTCTCTTCACTGGCGCGGCAAGCGCGGAGATGGCGGCCGGGGGCGCAACCGTTGCGGACGCGCTCAAAGACGTTAAGATAAACGGATTCGCCTCGATGGGGTACAACCAAAATCTCAATAAGCCTCACTCGAGGGCCATCAACTTCAGGCCCTTTAACAACAAGGACAAGAGCTTCGGGGTGGAGGTCGCGCAGCTCGTCTTCCGTCAGGACGCCGTTGAAAAAGGCTCCTCCGGGTTCAAACTCGACCTCAATTTCGGCAACACCGTGCCGCAGGCAATACACTCGACGGGGAATACCGGGGACCTTGACCTCAAGCAGGCATACGTCTCGTACGTCGCCGACATCGGCAGCGGCTTGAAGCTCGACTTCGGAAAGTTCATAACCGAGATGGGCGGAGAGGTGATTGAAGGCTACGAGGACTGGAACTACAACTATTCGCGCTCGTTGATATTCTACTACGCCATCCCCTATACGCACACCGGCGCGCGCGGGACGTATGCGTTCAACGATATGTTTTCCCTCACCGGCGAGGTCATAAACGGATGGGACAACGTCACGGACAATAACGGCTCCAAGTCCATCTGCCTTCACGCCTCGGTCATGCCGGTAAAAGACGTTGCCGTGCATCTCCTCTGGCTCGGAGGCCCGGAGCAGACGGACAACGACTCCAACAAGAGGAATATCTATGAGGCTAACGTTACCGCTTCCAACATCAAGGACGTAGTCTTGAAACTCGACTTCGTCTACGGAAAAGAGGCCAACGTCGACGTGCCCGCGTTCGGGCCCGTTAACGCCACGTGGAGCGGGATAGCCGCCGTCGCAAGATATAGCCTCAGCGATAAACACGCGCTCAACGTGCGCGCC
>JACRCC010000028.1 GCA_016234405.1 Deltaproteobacteria bacterium
GAGTTCGCCCGAATGGAAGTTCAGAAGTTCTTGCAGAGGATTCTGGAGGAAGAGGTCGCGGAGCATCTCGGGCGCGGACGTTCGCAGAGGAAGTCGGCGGTAGATTGCAATGATGGCTGGCGCAACGGCTATGGCAAGCCTCGGCCAAGCGCTACGCGAGATGGGTGACAGCATCGCAATCTCGATAACTGACCTTTCCGGCTCGATTTCCGACCTTTCCGTAAGCAACCAAGAAAGTGCAAGAGCGTTAATCGCCAGCGTTGAGTCTCTTCGTGAGGAAAGGCTCGCTCACGATGAAAAACAACTGGAAAAATTGGATAACATTCAACGTAGGAAAAAATTTTAAGGGACTGTGGAGTTCAGTCGAGGTAGTAAGGATAACCGGGATAACTCACGTTTAAAACAGAAGCTAAGATTTTTCAGGCAATCCCTCCGAAAATAACCCTCAAACAACCCTCAAAAACTTCCTTGACAAGGTATTGCGATTGGTATATATTTCCGCCCATCCAATAGTTATACTTTTTATATTATTACCGTGTCTTCCGGTTCATCGTCAGGCTTTGGTTTTCATCAAAGACGGTAAACTTCGGCTCTCTCCTGCCCCAACAGAAGCGGCATAAAGAGGCCGGCGGATATTTATGAAATACCTCATCACCCTGATAACCCTCGCCGTTACCGGCGCCGTATGTTTCGGCATAGGTTACGCCATAAATATAACCTATTTCAATGACAAGACCCCAACTCAACCCATAAACTTCAGCCACAAGATACACGCCGGGGACAACCAGATCCCGTGCATGTACTGCCACATCTACGCCGACAGGTCGCGGGTATCCGGTGTCCCGAACGTCGCGCGCTGCATGGGATGCCACAAGGTCATCAAGACCGACGCCCCGGAGATAGTAAAACTTACGGCATATTGGGACAAGAAAGAGCCGATCCCGTGGGTAAAGGTCTATAATGTGCCTGATTATGTGCATTTCACGCACAAGAGACACATAAAGGCCGGGCTTGAGTGCAAGATGTGCCACGGGGACGTGGCCTCGATGTCCAAGATTACGAAGGTCTCTTCTTTAGAGATGGGTTGGTGCCTCAATTGCCACACCAAGAGGGATGTAAAGGACGGCAGGGACTGCTGGACCTGTCATAAGTAAAGGCTCGAAACCGACAACGGACGACTGAAATGAAACGCAGGGACTTTCTCAAATATATCGGCGTGGGCGGGGCCGGGGGCGTGCTCGGCTTCATATTCGGCAAGGTGAGTAAACCTCCCGTCGGTAAACTCATGCCCTACCTAATCCCGGACCCGGACATCATCCCAGGCGTTGCGAACTGGTATGCGTCCCTTTGCGCCCATTGCGGCGCAGGGTGCGGCGTGCTCGTAAAGGTCATGGAAGGCAGGGTAAAAAAGATAGAAGGCAACCCGGAACATCCCGTTAATAAGGGCAAGCTATGCGCCCTCGGTCAAGCCCTGCCGCAGACGCTTTATAACCCCGACAGGCTCAAAAAGCCGCTTAAAAGGACGGGCGAGAGGGGGCGCGGTCAGTTTGCCGAAATCTCTTGGGAAGAGGCCGTTTCAACGGTTGCCAAAAATCTCGTTGACCTCAATAAATCCGGGAACGCAAACAAGGCATATCTCCTCACGCATCCGCTTCGCGGCACGTTTGCGAAGCTCGCCGCCGCCTTCATGTCCTCATTGGGGACGAGCAATATTTATGAGTATGAGCTGTTTCAAAACAGGAACCTCCTCTACGCGCTCGAGACCTCCATGGGACTCGACTGCATACCGCGCTACGACATAGAAAACACCAAGTATCTGCTCTCATTCGGCGCTGATTTCACCTCGACGTGGGTCTCACCCGTCCTCTACTCGGACGCCTACGGCAAGATGAGGCAGGCCGCCCCCGGCAACAGGGGCAAACTCGTTCAGGTCGAGCCGCGCATGTCTTTGACCGGCGCAAGCGCGGATGAGTGGGTGGCCGCAAGGCCCGGTGCCGAATGCGTCCTTGCCCTCTCCATCGCTTATGCGCTCGTGGAGAAGGGTTATTACAGGGGAGGAGAGGTTGACGCATGGAGGTCGGCTTTAAGTAAATATAAGCCTTCGGCCGCCGCGCATATTGCGGACGTCCCTGAAAAGAGGATATACGAAATAGCCCGCGATTTTGCCAAGACCCGTCCGTCGCTGGCAATAGGCGGAGAGACCGTCTCTTCTTATCAGGACGGGGTCTCAGGGCTTACTGCGGTAAATATACTCAATCACCTCGCGGGAAACAACGGCATAAAGGGAGGCGTCATAGCGAACGCCGCGGGCGAAAAGCCGGATTTCAAAAAAGGCATCGCGGCCTTGATAGACGACGCCGCAAAGGGCCGCGTCAAAACCCTTATCATAAATAATACCAACCCTGTTTTTACCACGCCGGACGGCGCAAAGACCGTTGAGGCGCTAAAGGCCGTCGGGTTCATCGTCTCCCTTGCGAGCTTCAAAGACGAGACCGTTGCATTAGCCGATATCGTTCTCCCGCTTGACGCCTGCTTGGAGGACTGGGGGGACGACGAGCCTAATCCGTCGGTCGGTTATCCGTGCCGCACTCTCATGCAGCCGGCGGTGTCGAGGGCCGCGGACACATTGGGCGCGGGAGACGTTTTTCTCGCCGTTGCGCGGGCAGTCGGCGGAAAAACCGCAGGACGTCTAAAGGCCGCATCGTATGCGGATTATCTGAAGGATGCGTGGAGGGACGAGTACGCCAAGAATAAACGGATGTCCGCCGGAACGTTGACCTTTGATGACTTCTGGAACGCCTCCTTAAAAAAGGGCGGGTGGTGGCATCCCGTGGGAGAGACCAAAAAAGCCATGCGCGTCTCCCCCTCCGCTGCGCGTGACGCCGCGTCAAAAGGCCCGTCAATGTTTGAAGGCGACGCAAAGGACTTTCCGTTTTATTTCATGCTCTATCCGCACCACGTCCACAGGGACGGCAGGGGCGCAAACATACCGTGGATGCAGGAACTGTCTGACCCCATGACCTCGGTCGTTTGGGGCAATTGGATAGAGATAAACCCCAAGACCGCCGAAAGGCTCGGCATCCGCGAAGGGGCGCTCGTTACAATCGAATCTCCTTTCGGCAAGGTCTCTGCCCCGGCGTATCTCTACCCGGGTATAAGGCCGGATACCGCAGCCATGCCAATCGGGCAGGGACACGACGCCTACGGCAGATACGCGCAAGGCAAGGGGCAAAACCCCATTAGGATACTGCCTTTTAAGAACGACCTGCGTACCGGCGCCTTTGCCGTCAATTCCACCCGCGTAAAGATAAGCCCCGCGGCGCGGGAAGGCGGCATAGTTAAGTTGGAAGGCACGGCCAATGAAGCCGGCAGAGACATCGCGCAAACGGTGAGCGTTTCGGAGTATATGAAGATGAAGAAGGAGGCGGTCTAAGATGTCCGGCAACCCCATCAAAGCAATAATCGAGCGCCTGAAGGAATTCAGGAGACCCGGCTATTATAAGAACTACGACCATAAGTGGACGATGGTCATTGATCTGGACAGGTGCAACGGCTGCGAGGCGTGCGTTACCGCATGTTACGCCGAGAACAACCTGCCCGTGGTGGGTAAGGAGGATTGCGGCAATTCGAGGGTCATGAACTGGATACGGGTCGAACGCTACGTCGCCGGCGAATACCCGGACGTAAAGGTCAAATTCATACCCATCCTTTGCCAACAGTGCTCTAAAGCCCCGTGCGAGCTGGGCTGTCCGGTCTACGCCACTTACCACAATCAGGACGGCCTGAACGTGCAGGTCTACAACAGGTGCGTGGGCACGTTCACCTGCGCCACGTACTGCCCTTACGACGTGAGGCGTTTCAACTGGTTCACCTACAAATGGGACGCCCCGCTCGAGCAGCAGTTGAACCCGGACGTCACGGTGCGCGAGATGGGCGTGATGGAAAAGTGCACCTTCTGCATACAGAGGATACGGGCGGGAAAGGACAAGGCAAAGGACGAGGGCCGCGCCGTAAAGGACGGCGATATCACGCCGGCCTGCGCGCAGTCGTGCCCCGCGGGCGCGTTCACCTTCGGGGACTTGAACGACCCGGAGAGCAGGGTCTCCATGCTCGCTAAGAGCCGGAGAAGGTTCCGTCTTTTCGAGGAGCTTAATACGGAGCCGTCGGTAATATATCTGAAGAAGGTCTTTGCCGACGGAGGGGGTAATCCCCCGGTTGGAGGTCATACCCTTGCCGGCGGTCATCCTCCAGTTAAGGAAGGTCACGGTGGATAAGAGAACTTACAGCGAGGTAAATAAAGACATCCTGCGGCTCATGACAAAGACCGGGCCGGGCTACTACGCGGCCCTCGGCATCGTAGCCTCGCTCGCCGGCATCCTCTTTTTTCTGCCATGGGCCTACCAGATATATCGGGGACAGGGGGTAACGGGGCTTAATGTGCCGGTCTTGTGGGGCGTATACCTCGTCAACTTCGTCTTCTGGGTCGGGATTGCCCACGCAGGCACCCTCATATCCGCGATGCTCTTCATAACGAAGACCCCGTGGAGGAGGGCCATTGCCAGGGGGGCAGAGACCATGACGCTTTTCGCCCTCATACTCGTGGCGCTCTACATATTCATACACATGGGGCGTCCGTGGAACGCATACTGGACAATGCCGTACCCGAACCAGCGCGAGCTGTGGTTGAACTTTATGTCTCCTATAATGTTCGACGTCTTTGCGATAGGCACATACACCACAAGCAGCGCCGTATTCCTCTATTTCGGGATGATACCGGATTTGGCCTCCCTTCAGCATCAGACGACCGGGTGGAGGAAAAAACTCTATAGCACGCTCTCTTTAGGCTGGAGGGGCACGGACGCGCAGTGGACGGTGCACGGCCGCGCCACGATGTTCTTTTCGTCGTTTATCATGCCGCTCGTGGTCTCGGTCCACAGCATCGTCTCATGGGACTTCGCGCTCTCGTTGGTGCCCGGCTACAGCCAGACGGTCTTTGCCCCGTACTTCGTGACCGGCGCGCTCCTTTCGGGACTTGCCGGCGTCATGCTCATGTTTACGATTATGAGGTGGGCATATCCGTTCCTTACTAAATACGTAACCGACTACCACTACGACAGGGTGGGAGCGTTAATACTCGCCCTGTCCCTCGTGTGGAGCTATTTTACGTGCATGGAGGTCTTCACGGGTCTCTACGCCAATACGTCCCTCGAGTTGGAGCACTTGAAATTCAAGATACTCACGCTGCCGTATTTCAAGCTCTACTTCCTGATGATATTCTGTAACAGCATATTGCCGCTCTCTCTTATCTTCAAGAAACTCAGAGTTTCCCGGCCGTTCATGCTCTTTTTGTGCATATTCGTGCTCATAGGCATGTGGCTTGAGAGGTATCTCATAGTGCCTAACGCGCTATCGAGGAAGTTCCTGCCGTTCATGTGGCACGACTACACCCCGAGTTGGGTGGAGGTCTCGATAACGTTGGGGGCGTTGATGTTTTTTGTCTCGCTCTTCATGGTGTCCATAAAGTTATTTCCGGTTATCTCGCTCTTTGAGGTCAAGGAGGATATCGGGATACCCATGAAGCATGAACACCGAAAGGATGGGGCGTAGGGAATGGGGGGGGTAAAGGCTTTTACCTCACACTGTTTTTTACCTTCCGTTATTTACCTTGGTTAAAAAAGGCAAGGGTATGGGCAAGGGCATAATAGGGCTGTACGAACATGCGGACGACACGATAAAGGCCGCGGAGAAGCTCAAGGACGCCGGGTATAGGGCTACGATATTCTCCCCTGTGCCTCTCGTGCATGAGATTGAGCGCTCAAGGATGGGGGAGCGTCCGAACTACATTAAATGGTTCGTCCTCATCGGGTGTTTAGGCGGTTTGTCCTTCGGGTTCCTCTTTACGCTCATTACCTCCGCCATGTACGTGCTTCCGAGGGGAGGGCGCCCGATATTTTCCATGACGCCGACGTTACTGCTCTCCTATGAGACGACTATACTCTTCGGCGTATTGTGGACTATGTTCGGCTTTTTGGTCATTGCCCGTCTGCCGGTTTTCTTTAAGAAATCGTATGACCCCGGCGTAAAGGTTGACAGCTTCGGCGTGCTCGTGGAGGACTTGCAGACGGACAAGCACAAAGAGATAGAGCGCATCATGCATGAATTCGGTCCAACAGAGGTAAGGCTGATTGAAAACGAGCAGCCGTAAAAACCCCAACGTCGCCTGCTTTAACGCTCGATTGCCGCGCTTTGCCCGCAAAGTGGGGACATGCTTGGCGGTCGTGTTCGCGGTATCCGTCCCCGCCACGGCCTTTGCCATGCCCTGGTCGTGGGACATGCACGACCAGATTTCAGTAAAGGCGCAGGAGTCGCCCCAGATTGCGGCGCCGGCGGGGACAGTCCCGTCCGAGGGACATCCGTTTTTTAGCGTTAAGACTAAAGAGGAGGCTGGAAATCTCCCCAATCCCATGTTCCCGACCGATGGGTCCCTTGAACGCGGGAAGGTTCTCTACAATATCTACTGCACCGTCTGCCACGGAGAGGCGGGACGGGGCGACGGGAAGGTTGGCAAGAAGTATATGTCGCCCACGAATTTAACAAGTGATTATATAAAGAAACTGCCTGATGGCTCAATCTACTTCGTGATAACACGGGGCGGTTTGGGTAAAGACGACAAGATGCCGGGACATGGAGATGCCATATTGCCTGAAGACAGATGGCATATCGTGAATTACATCAAAAATGTCCTTTTCTGGCAGCAGTAACGGGGTGTTTATGATATTCTGGGTTATGTTGGCGGTATTATTGAACGGCGTCATCTCCTTTGCCTACAGTGTGAGGGCCGCAGGGGATACAACGCTTCCATGGGCGATATTAGCGGTTAATTTCGTATTTTTCACGGGCATTACACAGACAGGGGCCGCCTTTTCCGCCATCATGAGGCTGACAAAGTCGGAATGGGGCAAGTCATATTCGAGGCTCGCCGAAATATTGACCCTGTCCTTCATGCCTGTTGCGGCCATCGTGTTTATCATCCTGTATGTCTTTGGGACAGGCCGCCTCTTTTACTGGGCCAACCCCGTGGGCGCACACGGAAACCCGTGGGTCGGCAGAGGGCTTTTTTTCTGGAGGAACGTAATAACCAACGCCCTCTTTTATATAACGAGTTATCTGTATTTCTCTTCGGGCCGCCGTGAGGAAGCAGATGCGCAGCATTTCATTGAGAGCCGGGAGAAGGCCCAGGCATGGTATGGCCTTAAAAAGAGGCTCAATATCCTGGCCGGCGCGGTTTGCTTTTTCTATGTAATCGCCAATACCGCGATAGCATGGGATTTCGGCATGATGATCATCCCCGAATGGGAGAATTCGATATTCCCGCCTTATTTCTGGTCAGGTAACCTCCTCTCAGGCGCCGCCTTTGTTTTTCTGATTGCGTTTTTCTTCATGCCGAGAGGGCACGGGAAAGGCATGGACAAAGGGGCGCTCGATTCCATGGGCACGGTCTTCATGGGCTTTGTGCTCCTCTGGGTATACATGTTCTGGTCGCAGCACATAGTGCTTTGGTATGCGAACGTGCCGCATCTTATGGAGCCGGTCTTTAAGCAGATGAGCGGCAATTTCGCTCCAATCTTCATCTTCATGCTGTTAACCATCTTCGTAATACCGTTTATTGCGCTCCTCTTTAAGCGCCTTAAACGCTCGACTAACGCAATGGCGATAATCGCCGGATTGATATGCGCAGGGATATGGGTCAACCGCTACCTCATGATAATCCCCATATTTTCGGATGGGGGCGAATGGATTATTGCGAGATGGACCAATATTTCGCTGATATTCGGCGGCTTGGCTTCCACGATCCTCTCGCTTATCGTATTTTTTAGACTCTTTTCAAAGAGATTCCGTTTACCGGGAATTGGACAACGATGAATACAAGGTATCGTTATTTGATAGGGAGTTTATTTGCGGTATCGCTGCTCTTAGCGGCAAAGGGAGGCGTTCAGGCTGCGCAGATAAATATACCGGCTAAACCGGCATATATGGGATCCGCGGCGTGTAACGGCAGGTGTCATGATCCATGGTATCAGGCATGGAAAAACACCCCGCACGCAAAGACATACGAATTGTTAAAGCCCGGCGTAAGGGCACATGCCAAAAACAAGGGTAAACTCAGCCCGAATGCGGACTACACGAAGAACCCCAATTGTCTTAGATGCCATACCACAGGTTATGGCCAGAAAGGCGGGTTTATCGCCGGTGAAACGCCCATCAGCAGCGTCATGCCCGATATGGAAGCGGTCGGATGCGAGATGTGCCATACGGCAAGGGGCGGAAATCAGGCCATGGCCTTTATGAAGGAGACCGACGGGGTCTTCAAAAGAAATAAGATTGAGGTATGGGGTTTAAGATATGATTACGAAAATGTCTGCCGGCGCTGTCACGGGCATCCTAAAAGCCCCCACAAGCCTTCCATAGACCCGAAGTATTCCTTCAACTATAAGGCGCGGAAAAACCATGTACATGACTATGAGAAATATTATAACGAGCTTAACAAAACACAGACATATAAGATAAAGCACGGCGCCGGGGTTACGGAAAAGCACCCCCTTATGATCGAGGACTGGGACGTCGTCGAAGGAAAAATCCAATTTAAAAAGCTCCCGCTCTGGGATGGCTGGCTCATATATAAGGGAAAATAACGTGGAAATGAAAACGATGATGAGAACTGAAAATGGCCCGGCCTGCGCAGACATGGCTGGTGTTGCCTGCCCTATGGAGACGCCGCAGAAATCATATAAAAGACGCCGCGGCCTCACGGTCATCTGGGCCGTCTTGACTCTCTTTATCGCGTTGTCCGTCGTTGGTGTCAAGGCGTTGCACGCGGAGGATGCGCCCCCTGAAGAGCCAAAACCCGTGGAATCGAAATACCTTGACGAGGAAAAAGAACACTGGAAGGGTGGGCCGGCCTTTTTTGAATCCATCGAAGGGGTGGAACGCATCCCGGCCCCTTCTGTGGTTGAGTTGACGAAGAAGGGCAAGGGAATCCCGCCGCAGGGCACCATCGAATTCCCGGAACTAACGTCCGACCCGGCAAACCCCAACAAGGACATGATCAACAAAGACGCATGGAACGTCCCCTATGCGCGGTTTTCCTATTTCGGTCTTTCAAACAGGGACATCGTATGGATAATGGGTCAGATACACATCCTGTTTGCGTCGTTCATTCTCGGCGTTCCGTTCTTTATCATCATAGCCGAGATAATGGGGATGAAGAGCAGGGATGAGAGATACGAACGATTGGCAAAGGAAACCACGAAGATAGTCGTCATGTGCTACAGCCTTACTGCCCTCACGGGGGGGTTCTTTCTCCTCGCCCTCGTCACATTCTACCCGAGTTTCATGACATGGCTGTTTCGCGGGTTTAAAAATCTGGTGAGTTTTTGGTATCCGTTTTTGTTTATCATCGAGACCGTCTTTTTGTACTGTTATTACTATATGTGGGAACCGCTTGAAAAGATGAACAAGAAATGGGTCCACATCTTATTGGGCATCCTCCTCAACGCAGCGGGCATATCGCTGCTCATCCTGATAAATGCCCCTGCGTCGTTTATGCTGACGCCCCCAACGGTAGAGGGGTCGGTACAAGGGATCGGCGGATTCGGAGAGTGGGCATGGATAAACAACTTCACATGGTGGCCGCTTAACCTCCACCGGTTGATTGGGAATTTCACCTACGGCGGATTCATAGTCGCATTCATAGGCGCCTTTATGTACCTGATGTCCAAGACCGATAAAGAATTGGCCTATTATGACTGGCAGGGGTATTTGGGCAACGCCATAGGCCTCGGCTTCATGCTGCCTTTGCCGGCCGCCGGCTATATCTATGCCCGCGAACTCTATCAGTATGACGCCTCCATAGGGATGTATATCATGTCCGACAGGCTCTCGATGTTCATGCTTGTCCAAGCCGTATTGATAGGTTTTCTTTTTGTCGGCAGCAACTACTATATATGGATCAGCACCAAGAGGATAGAGGGGGCGCTGAAATACCTGCAGGGTATGAAATACACCTACTTCCTGATGTTCATCTGCGCGTCTATATGGTTCGCGCCGAGGCATTTTTTCGCCACGATGCTCCTTGAGCCGGGGATGGTGCCGGCCGCGATGACAAAGGATGCCTATCTCCTCTCTACCGAACTGCCGGGGACGTTGGCCTTTGTGGCGCTTATGAAGGCAAAGAATACGGCCGCCACGGTGTTGATAATCCTGACCTTCTTTAATTATGTCCTTTACCGGTTCGCGGTGAAGAAAGGGACTATCGTCTACGGAAAGATAGACCCCGTGTCTCAGTATGTGTTGATATTCCTCGCTTTTTCGTCCACATGGCTGATGGGGCTGATGGGCGCCGTCAGGGAACTGGCCAGGAAGAATTATCATGTCTACAGGGTTTTTAAGGATATGACGCCGGACGCATATACCCCGACCCTTCAACATGCGAGCTTGATAGTCACCTCGGTTACCTTGATTTTTTTCGCCATATTGTGTTTTATAATATGGATGCAGCTTAAACTTCCCAAGTCCGCATCGGCGTGGACAAAGAAGTAAAAGAATTCCGGAGAAGGCTAATGCAATTGGGTTCTCTCGTTAAGAACAGATGGATAAAGAAGTTTATATGGTATATCATCGGCGCCGTAATTGTAACGGCGGTTACGAAGAAGGCCGGGTTCCCCCCGTTATTCATCGTTATATTCAACGTCTATGTCTTCGCCTGCCTTCTTTTTTATGTCATCATAGACCTTCCGTCCATGAAAGAGCTTACGGGGCTGCGGGCGTTTGTCTATCTTATAGTGACATTCGCTCTCTTTTCCGGCATCTATATCGGAATTTCCTCCTTCCTTCCCCAGTTTAACCCGGAGTTTGAAATAGCGGAGATAAGAAGACCTCCGGTAAAGCTCTCCGCGCTTAGCGGGCCTGAGGCAATCAAGGCGGGCGAGGACGTTTTTAAGAAGAACAAATGCGCCAACTGCCATAAATTTAAAGGCATGGGCACCTCGATGAGAGGTCCTAATTTCGACCTCGTGCAGATAGGGCTCAAAGACGATAAGACGCTCAAGACGGACATCGTTGACCCGAGAAAGGAAGCGGCCAAGGGGTTTGACGACCAGAAGTCAAAGACCGCGATGCCGACCTATTTTGGAGAGGAAATCTCCGAGGACGAGATGGGGGCTTTGACGGCGTATCTGAAGACGGGGTGGAGTAAGGATCATATGCCGGTAAGGGGGAAGGAAGACGCCGGGCCTATGGTAAGGTGGGATGAAGAGCCGGAGTTTATCGCCCTTGGCAAGGATGTCTATGAGGGCAATCTATACCCGGGGCTTAACTGCTCCGTCTGCCACGGTAAAGACGGCGTCCCCATAATGCAGGGGGCAAGGGACCTGAGAGATCCTAACTCCCAATCCAAGAGACCAGGCAGGGATAAACAGAAGTTAAAGGATTGGAGCGACGCCGATTGGTTTGACAGCGTCGCCAACGGGATACCCGAGACCCCGATGATGGGTTGGCTCCAGCAGTATCCGCCGCGCGCCATCTGGCTTGCCATAATTTACGGAAAACAGTTTTCAAAGGCCAAGGGTAAGTAATATACCGGTCAAGGCTGCCCTTTACGGGGGTAAGATTACCCTCGTATGCCCTTGATAAAGACATTCGAGGGCGCGCTTAAAGCGGGGGCCGCGTGGTTTCGTGGGATTATGAAAACTAAGGCGGGGTGCGCGTGGCGCGATTATGTATAAAAATATCCTTGTTTGTCTCGACAATTCAGACCAGTCAAATCTGGGAATGGACATCGGCATTGCAATTGCCGCGAAATTCTCCGCCCGCCTGACCGGTTGCCATGTATACGCAGCCGTCCTTCATGAAAACCGTTTTAGGCAGATGGAGTTTGCTCTGCCCGCTAAATACCAAAAAGAAGACGAGCTGAATAAGCAGAGAAACATCCACTCAAACCTCATCACAAAAGGCCTCCGGATTATCGCCGACTCATACATAACCGCATTCGAGGACAGGTGCAAGGCGGCCGGCGTTGCGTGTTCCGGAAAAACGAGGGAGGGTAAGAACTACCTCGAAATAGTGGGTGAGTTGGAGGACGGCGCCTACGATTTAGTGATTTTAGGCTCGCTCGGCGTCGGCGCAACCGGGGCGAGCCGGATAGGGAGCGTGTGCGAGAGGGTTGCAAGGAGAACAAGGACGGATATATTGGTTGTAAGGGAAGCCGTGACAATAGAGGGGGGTATTACCGCGGCCGTGGACGGCAGCCCGAATTCATTTGCCGGAATCAAACGGGCAGTTGTACTCGCAATGGCCTTTGGCGCGAGGGTCGAGGCGGTTTCCGTGTATGACCCGCACTTTCATTACGCCGCCTTCAAGAATATCGCCGGCATACTCTCCGAGGAGGCCGGCAGGTTATTCAGATTCAAGGAACAGGAGATGCTCCACGGGGAGATTATAGACACGGGTCTTGCAAAGATATATCGCAACCACCTCGATATTTCGAAGGCAATTGCTCAGGGTGACGGCATGGTTATGGAAACAACCCTGCTTGAGGGTAAGCCCTATGACCGGATATTACAACATCTGGAAAAGACAATGCCCGGGCTCTTGATTATGGGCAGGAACGGCATACATGGCGTTGAAGATCAAGACATCGGCAGCAATACGGAGAACTGTCTCCGTCAGGCCGGATGCAATGTCCTTATCACGTCTCAGGGGTTTCTCCCGCCGCAGGGCGCGGGAGGGCCGCAGACCGGGTTATAACGCCCTTATTTTAATATGGTTGGGGGAGGATGTATCGTGGGTTTCAAAGACAAAAAGCCGCATCCCGGAAGGGAGGGCGGCTTTTAAATTGTCAGATACGGGTATTGTTTATTCCGCGTCCTCTAATCTGCCATGCCCAAGCGGGGTTTCAACTTGGCAAGGCAAGGGCTATAGGAGCTTCGTGAACGGGTTTGCGAAGAGAAGGATTAGCGCGATAACGAGCACGTAGATGGCGAGCGCCTCGATCATCGCTAAACCGATGAGCGTGGTCGTCAGTATCGTGCCTGCAGCCCCTGGGTTCCTTGCGATACCTTCCACTGCGCTCCTGATGGCTTTACTCTGTGCCCACCCGGCGCCTAAGGCGGCGACGGCCATGCCGAAAACGCACGCCAATGCAACGGCTATGAAGAATATATTCTTGCCGCTGACGCCGGACGATTGAGCGGCCGCCTCAGCCGCTTCAGCGAAGGCCGGCGTTGCCGCAAGCGTCATGGCCGTTGTCAGTAGAAATAATCCTGCGCCCTTTTTCATGCTGTAATAACCCTCCTTAAAATGAGTTCTGCCGCGATAAAACAACGGGTATTCAATTGTGCGGAAGTTTTAGACGCCCAATATTACTAAAACGCGCGATGGGTGTCAAGGGATTTGTTCGTATTTGTCGTATTTTATCAGGAAAAAAATAGGGCGGGTTTAAGGATGAAACCGCCGGATGGCTGCGCGCAGAGGCTCACCTATGGAGGAAAAACGGGCC
>JACRCC010000031.1 GCA_016234405.1 Deltaproteobacteria bacterium
GACGAAGTTCGGACGGTAAATCGTCCGCGCAAAAATTATGGGCAGATTTTTCGCCATATTCGAGAGGGACCTGAGGAGGTTTTTGAGGAACCCGATAGTGGTTCTCATGAGCGTCCTTATGCCCATCATCTATCTGGTGATCCTCGGCAATTCTTTTCAGGGCGAGTTGAAGAACCTGCCGGTTGCGGTCGTTGACATGGACAACGGGCCTTACGCGGGGAAGGTTTGGGAACTTCTCCGCTCGATTGAGGCCGGCCCACGGACGTTCCGGCTCCATCGCGCATTGGATCAGGGCATTGCCATGCAGGGTCTTAGGGACGGTGTTTTCAAGGCCGTCTTGATAATTCCGGACGGGTTTGGCAGGGACGCGGGCAAAAGGGCCGGGCCCTCGTTGGGGTTATTTCTCGACAATACCGAGACGGTCTCCGCATTGAGCATCAGGGCTGCGATTTCAAGGGCGCTGCCGGAGCTTGGCAGGGACGTGTTGGTGAGGGAGGCGCGGGGGATTCCGGCGCTGCGCGAGATAGAGATATACAAAAAGATTGACTACGACCAGACGTTGATACCCGGGGTGGTTATCATGGCGATATTCCTCGGGGCCATGACCACAGGCGCGTTCAACATCGTGATGGACAGGTTTCTGGGGACGGAGGAAAGCTATCTCCTCACGCCGCTCACCAAGCGCGATATAGTGATGGGGCTTGTGCTCTCCGGCCTCCTTATAACGACGATAATAGCGGCGGTCGTGCTCTTCTTGTCGTCTCTGATATCAGGGATTGCCCTGTGGAGCGCGATGACATGGGAGGGCGCCGCGCTCACGGCCTCCATAGTGATGCTCTCCACCCTCGGCCTGCAGGGTCTCATGTTCGTGTTCATGGGCCGGGTGAGCCATCCGAGGATAGTCGGTGTCCTCGGCGGGTTTTTGAACGTAATCCTTTTCTTTCCCAGCGGCGCGATATACCCCGTCGAGAGTTTTCCGTCATGGCTAAAGGCCTTTTCCGCGATAAACCCGGAGACATATTCCGTCCATGCCCTGCGCGCGGTGCTCTTCAAGGGTGAGGGTTTTCACGCTGTGGCGGCCGACATGGGGTATCTCGCGGTATTTGCCTTCGTGCTCTTGGGCCTGGGGATACTTTCGTTCAAGAGGGGGTTGTAGCCTATGAAGAGTTGCCGCAAAGCGCGGTCGGCGGCTTTTATTTTTTACCTCCTTTTTTGCAGCGTATCCTTTGCGCAAGACGCCAAAAGACCGGCGTTCACTGACCTCGGCCAATTCAACTACGCGAATTTTCTCCTCGGCAGCCGCGAATACTCCTCTGCGGTCCGCGAGTTTTCAAGGCTCATAGAAAATTATCCCGGAAGCCCGCTCCTGCCCGAGGCCCAGTTCAGGCTCGGTGAGTCGTATTTTAACTCTGGCCGCTACAAAGACGCGGCCTCCGAGTTCGGGCGTTTCATCTCCAACTATCCCTCGTCCCCGTTTGCGCCCGTTGCCAAGACCCTTTTGGAGGACTCCAAACAAAAGGCGGCCGTCGCAAGATTGCCGGTAATAGCGCTCAAAGACGCCGATACCGGCGGGGCTGAGGGTTTTTTACGGGCCGCGCAGGTGACGTTCTTCGAGGCTAAGAACAGCGGAGAATTGGACGGGGAATTAAAGCGTCTCAAGGCGCATGGCGTCAATACGGTCATCGTGAGGGTCTTCCATAACAAAGACGACAGATTTTATCCCCTCGCATCTCCCAAAGACACGAGGGGGGTTTACTTCAAGACGACCCATGCCCCTGTCGTGGATGATTTGCTCTCAACGATTGTTTCTCTCTCTCATAAGCACGGCCTCAAGGTCTTCGCGTGGATGACGACTCGATACGCGGATTACGGGGTGGAGGACGACGCAAGCGCGGACTGCGAGGCGTATGACCTTAAAAACTCCGTTTATGCGCGGTGCAAGGGGCTTGACCTCTTCAACGAAAAAAACATCCGGCGGCTCGAGGGGATTTATTCGGACCTCGCTGCCTGCGCGATTGACGGGGTGCTTTTTCAGGACGACCTCGTTCTGCGCTACAACGAAGGTTTCGGCCCTCACATGCAGGCTCGGTTCAGGAAAGAGACGGGTCTTTTTATAAACCCGAAAGACCTATATTCCACTGCCCCGGACAGTCCCTCGGTCCAGTATACGTCTCTATTCTGGAGATGGGCGGCGTGGAAGAATAAAAGGCTGCTTGAGGTCGCGGGCAGGCTGCGGAGCGTCGTAAAAAAGAGAAGGCCGGATGCGAAGTTCGCGGTTAACCTCATGTACGAGAGCATAACGAACCCGGCATCCGCCCTTGCGTGGCTCTCGCAGGATTTAAACGCGGCGGTAAAGGCGGGCTTCGATTATTACTCCATCATGGCCTATCACAGGCAGATGGAGGAAGAGCTTGAAAAGGGCGGACATGAGGTAAGGGGACTGATACGCGAGATGGCGGAGGGCGCCGCAAAGACCGTGGGAGACCCGAAAAGGGTGCTCATAAAGCTCCAGACCATAGACTGGAAGACCGGAGAGCCTCTCTCGAATTCCGAGGTCGTAAGCCTCATAAGGACGCTGCGCTCGACCTCCGGCGTGAGCCTCGCGGTCGTGCCCTACAGGAGCGATTTCCCGTTTTTCGAGCTCGGCGCAGCCGGGGCCGCGGCGAGGTGAGGGTGAGGGGGCGCGGGTTGCAACCCCGAACCCGCGCATGGTAATATGGCCGGACAGGGCGAAGCCCCGTAGACTTGAACCCGCAAAACGGAGGAAGGATGCCGGTAATATCCATGTTTTATGGTATTATTGTCTTGATGTTCTTCTTTGATAATAAGAAGCATCACCGTCCGCATATTCATGCCCAGTATGGCGAACGCGAGGCGATCATTGCAATTGACGATGGGGAGGTTTTGGAGGGTGACCTTCCAAAACCAAAGATGAAGATGGTTCAGGCATGGATTGAGATACATAAGGTTGAATTAACGGAGGACTGGAAATTGGCAGTCGCCGGTCAACAGCCGTTCAAAATCGAGCCGTTAAAGTGAGTGGCGATATGGTAAAAGTTATATCAGCTGAGCCTATGGAGAATTATAAGCTCAGGATCCGGTTGTCAAACGGTAAAAACGGCATATTCGACGTTTCGCCGTATTTAGACAAGGGTGTCTTTCACGAATTAATGGAAGAGCGATATTTCCGTTGCGTCAAGGTGGCATATGGAGGGGTGATGTGGCCGCATGAACAGGACTTCAGCGCGGAAACTATCGAATACGAACTGCGATGATTGTCTATGGGAAGGTCTGATTAATTCCCATTCCCGCGAACATTCCCCTTTCACGCTCCATCCAATCTATTATATAATGAAGCAAAGCAATAAAAAAACGAGGCGATACATATGCCGCACACAATGGACAAACACGGCACCTGCGCGTTATGCCAGTGCCAGATAAAGGAAAACACCCTGTTCACCGGACTCAACGACAGCCAGCTTGAGGCCTTTAAAGACGTGGTCGTGGTCTCCCGGCGCACAAAGCGCGAGACGATCTTCATGGAGGGGGACGAGTGCAGGGGGCTTTATATCATCCGTAAGGGCAGGGTCAAGGTCGTGAGGTCTTCAAGTTCCGGCAAAGAGCAGATAATAAAAATACTAAGCCCCGGGGACCTCCTCGGATTCGAAATATTCTACGACGCCAAGACCTACGGAAATACCGGCGTTGCAATGGAAGACTCCGAGCTTTGCTACGTGGACAGGCGCGCATTTTTCAGGATATTGGAGAGGGAACCCGACATCGCAAGAAAACTCATCCTCTCCCTCGGCATGGAGCTCAATCAGGCATACGAGAGGATAGGCAGCCTCGGACTCTTAAATGCGCGGGAAAAACTCGCGCATCTCCTCTACACGCTTGCCGTCGAATACGGCGTTAAATCCGGCGGGACTGTGAAGCTTAACCTGACGCTATCGCGTCTCGAGATAGCCGAACTCCTCGGCATCACGCAGGAGACCTCCATAAGACTCTTGAAGGGCTTTAAGGAAGAGGGCATCCTCGACATAAAGAGAAAAGAGATCATCATAAAATCGCTTGCCAAACTCAAGAGCATAGGCGAGTGAAGGAAACCGGTTGTCGGTTATCAGTAATCGGTTAAAGCAGTTATCAGTGGACGGTTATCAGTTATCGGTGAAGGTAAAAGTAATCGTCCTTAAACCGTTTACCCTTCACCGATTACCGATAACTTTCTATGGCATTTTCCATCCGCACAAGACTGACCTTTTGGTATGTAACGCTCCTTACGGCGTCCCTCCTCGCCTTCGCGGGCGTATTCACCTATACGCTCTTCAATATCTTCATCCAAAGGGTTGACGTGCAGATAAGTTCGGTCGCCAATATGATGGTGCATACCGTCATAAAACCCTCCGGGCAGATAATACTCCCAAAGGACTTCGACATCATCCTCGATAAGTTCTTTGGCATTCGCACTGCGGGCAACTACATACAGATACTCGACGTGCACGGGCTCGTCATAGCGAAGTCCTCGAACCTCGGGGACGCGAGGCTGCCGATATCAAAGGAGGCCTACGAGGCGGCGGTAAGCGGAGCGACCACCTTTGAAAACGTGAGGAGGGTCTTAAAGTTTCAAGTGAGGATAGTAACCAAGCCCATCGTCTTGAAGGAGCAGGGGCTTGTGGCCATCGTTCAGGTCGGATATTCGCTCGAAGGCATGGACGAGATATTAAATGCGGTCGCTTCGCTCTTTATCTACGTGATGCTCGGCGCAATCGTCATTGCCGGCGGCGCGGGCTGGTTTCTTGCGAGAAAATCGTTGAAACCCGTCAACGCCATCACAAAGGCCGCGCGCAGGATAGGCGCGGAGAACCTATTCGAGCGCCTTGCCGTTGACGTGCCGAAAGACGAGATAGGAATGCTCGCAGCCACGATAAACGAGATGATAGGGAGGCTCGAAGGCTCATTCATGCGCATCCGCCAGTTCACGGCCGACGCCTCGCACGAGTTAAAAACCCCGCTCACCGTATTGAAGGGCGAAATAGAGATGGCCCTGCGCGCCAAAGACGACCCGGCATATACCCGGCAGGTGCTCTTATCGAGTCTCGAGGAGATAGACAGGATGAGCTACATCGTCAGAACCCTCCTCGATTTAGCGATGATAGACGCCGAAAAGGGCGTTGCTTCCGGCCAGACGGTCAGGCTCGACAACGTCTTGACCGAGAGGTTCGAGCACTTCAAAAAACTTGCCCTTGACAGGAGGGTGGAGTTGGTTATCATTAAAAATAAAGCGGTCTCGATCGCAGGAGACCCGCTCCGCGCCGGCCAGTTATTTTACAACCTCATAGTCAACGCGCTTAAATACACGCCCGCCGGAGGCCGCGTCGAGGTCTCGCTCGACATCGTCGGCGCAAAGGCGGTTTTCAAGGTAAAGGACACGGGCATAGGCATTTCGGTTACGGACCTGCCCTACGTCTTCGACAGGTTCTATAGGGTTGATAAGGCGCGGACTTCAAACTCCGGAGACGAACCCGGCGGGCGCGGCGAGGCCGGAGGCGCGGGTCTGGGGCTTAGTATATGTAAAGAGATAGTCGTTGCCATGGGCGGCGTTATCGAGGTGAAAAGTGAAATGGGCAAGGGGACGATATTTACCGTTCGGCTGCCGATAGCGCAATAAAACCCATGTAGAGCCAAATCCCCTTAAAGGAGGGCATCATAGATGAACATCGGGATACTCACCGGCGGCGGAGATTGTCCGGGATTGAACGCCGTCATCAGGGCGGTGGTGAAAAGGGGGCATCAGTTCGGCTATGAATTCACGGGCATAAAGGACGGCTGGAAGGGGCTTGTCGCGCTCAATTCGATGAAGATAGACCTTGATACGGTCTCAGGGATTTTGCCCGCCGGAGGCACGATACTCGGCACCTCGCGCACCAACCCGATGAAATCCGAACGCGACACTCAGGCCGTTTTGAATAACGTCGAGGAGCTCGGTCTCGACGCCCTTATCTGCATAGGAGGCGACGACACGCTCGGGGTGGCGGCCAAGCTCTTTGAAAAGGGCATAAAGACCATAGGGGTTCCAAAGACCATTGACAACGACCTAATGGGCACGGACTTCACCTTCGGTTTTGACACGGCCGTGTCCATCGTAACGTGGGCGCTCGACAGGCTACACACCACGACCGAGGCGCACCACAGGGTCATGGCCGTGGAGGTAATGGGCAGGCACGCGGGCTGGATAGCCGTGTACGGCGGTATTGCGGGCGGCGCAAACGTGATACTCATACCCGAAAAACCCTTTGACATAATTGAAGTTTGCCGATACGTGGACAAAAGAAAAGAGGCCGGCAAGCGCTCAAGCCTCATAGTGGCAGCCGAGGGCGCATACCCCAAAGAGGCCGGGGGCATGATAACTAAAGATAAGGAACTTGACGCCTTCGGACACGCCAAACTCGGCGGCGTAGGGGAGTTTCTCGCAAGGGAGATAGAAAAAAGGACCGGTATCGAATCCCGCCACGTGGTGCTCGGACACCTGCAAAGGGGCGGCACTCCGACCGCCTACGACAGGATACTAGCCACGCGCTACGGAGTAAAGGCCGTAGAGCTTATAAACGAGGGCAAGTTCGGCAGGATGGTTTGCCTGCAGGGCGCCCACATAAAAGACATATCCCTTGCGGACGCGACGAGTAAGACAAAGACCGTAGACCCTGAGACCCTGAGGATAGCGGAGATATTTTTCGGGTAAGGTTTTCCATAAGGGCGAGGACGCAAAGACGGCTTGTATGGAGGACACGGATGGACGGAAGCTGCATAATGGTTTTTATGACCGCGGCAAACGAAAAAGATGCCGCCAAGATAGGCCATACCGTAGTCAAGGAAGGTTTGGCCGCGTGCTGCAACATCGTCCCTCGGATACGCTCGATATACGTCTGGAAGGACAAGCTGTGCGACGAGTTGGAGGTCCTTTGCGTATTCAAGACCCGCGCCATGCTCTTTGACAGGCTCAAAAAAAGGATAAAGGAACTGCACGGCTACGAGGTGCCTGAGATAATAGCCGTTGACATAAAAGACGGACTTGACGAATATCTCGATTGGATAGCGTCTGTTACGTCGCAGCTCAGACCGTAGCGCAGGCCTTTAGGTCTGAGACAATGTCAGGGCTGCCCCCACCCGTAAAGACATGCCTTAGCATGTCTTTACATCCGTTACCCATCTCCCCCATAAAGGGGGAGGGGGAAAAAGGAATTGCTCATCTAAGCCCTGAGATGCAAGACTCAGCTTCATCTGAATTCAGACACGTTTGTCGGCTTATGACAAGCGTGTCTGAAAAACCCCTGCTCCGGGGCGCATCGTTTTATCTTTCAGCAGAGTCGTATTCGTGATGCCGCCTTAAAAAACTCTTAAAAAACAATGAGTTTTGCCGAAATTGAGCTGCGAGTGAAGCGCGGCAATCTCGTATTGAACGTTCTAACGCCTTTGGCAGCGTTTTTGCACTATTTTATTTGTAGATTAGGAATTCACTTGGAGGGTTTACATGATGACTCAGGGCAACGGCGCGCCTGACGGCGACGCCTACGGCAAGGAGACGGAGGGGGACCATGTGGCATAAAAGGGCGCTTAACAATCTCAAGGGGTATTTCAGCATCCTCGGGTTCAAGATAGCCGTGACAGTCGGGTTTTTCATGCTTACGTCTCTTGTATTCACGTCCCTTTTAGTCAACCTTTTCTATCGTGATTATCAACGAGAGGGGCTTTCCGACCTTGTTACTCTGATTACAAGCCCCCACTGGTGGGCCGGTCTTATCGTGACCTTCCTCGCGCTGATGTTTTTCTTGAGTAAGCTCTTCATCCTGCCTCTCAAGAAGTTCGAATTACACATAGCTGAACTTGAGCAGGGCAAAACCAAAGAGCCTTTTGTGCTCAAGAGGAACGACGAGATTGGGTATCTGGCAAAGAGGTTCAACAGCCTCCATAAATACGCCCTTAATGAGATAGAGAGCAGGGAAACGCATCTCTCGGTCTTGCACGACTTTACGGACTCGACCTCAGGGGTCTTCGACATCCCGGACCTCATGGACAAATTTTTTACCGTCCTGTCAACGGCCGTGGATTACGATTACGCCGGTTATGTCTTGACCCGCCACAACCACACGGAGGGCAGGGTCTACTCGGTAAACCCGTCCGGTCTTCCGGAGGATAAGGCGGCCGAGAGATCCGCGATATCCTCGAGGCTTTTTTCAAAGGCGCGCGAAGTTTGCCCCGCCTTTCCTTCGGCAACGGAGGCGCTTGAGGTGATGGACGTATCCGGCGGCAAGTTCAGAAACTCCTCTGTTGTTTTATCTCCTGATAAACATGCCATTGACGACGTGCCCATCATCTGTTACGGCGAGCCGGTCGGGGTCATAACTATTGCCTCTTCCGCCCCGGGAGGGGCGGAATTCATCCGCGATTCAAAGGTCTTCAACGCCATGTTGCGCCACGCCTCCACCGTAATGGAGCGGCTCTTCAAGCATATCTTCGCGGAGGAAAAGAAACTCACCAATATCTTGTCGTCCATGTCCGAAGGCGTGTATCTCATAGACAAGGACGGCCGCGCAGCGGCCGTAAATAAGAAGGGTTTTGAATTGATATCCGTATACTGCCCCTACTCGCAGGAGTGCACGAAGAAAGGTTTTGAAGGCGGCGTCGAGGGCTGTATGCACAGACACGGGGCCGCTTGCGAGTTTTCAAAGTTGTTGGCCAAGGTGAAAAATTCCGGCGCGGACTTCGAGGGCAAGGTCTACACCGAAGAGGTGCGGAATAACGACGGAGCGGTCGTGCAACTCTCCATAAGCAACCTTAAAAACGACATGGGTAAGAACGAGGGCTACGTCATAACCGCCAAGGACGTAACCGAAGACAGGCTCATTCAGAAACGCATAATGTTGTCGTCCAAGCTTGCGGCCTTGGGAGAGATGGCCGCCGGAATTGCCCACGAGGTCAATAACCCCTTGCAAGTAATGATGGCCAACGTGGAACTTATCGAGGGAAACGTTGACGAGAAGGGCAGGCGGCGGGTTGACTACCTCAAAGAGGGCATATTGAGGATAAAGTGCATCGTCAGGGACCTTCTCATCTTCGCGCGCGAACAGACTACCGAACAGGACGAGGTTGACATCAATTCGGTCATCGTTAAGGTTGTGGACATACTCGGCAGGCAGTTGAGGGTGGCAAACGTGAACGTGGAGATGGACCTCGACAACAGACGTCTTGTGGTGAAGTGCAACAGGAACCTCTTCCAGCAGGTTATAATAAACCTCCTGCAAAACGCCAAGGACGCCATCGAGGAATCCGGCATCGGCTCGAAGGTGACCATACGTTCCGTGCTCATGCCCGGGGGCACGGTGGTCGTGGAGGCGTCGGACGACGGCCCGGGCATCCCTGAAAACGTCGTGGACAGGATATTCGACCCGTTTTTCACCACCAAGGACGTGGGCAAGGGCACGGGCCTCGGTCTGTCCGTCAGTCGCAGGATTATAGAGGGCATGGGCGGGGTCATCTCGGTTGCGAGCGCCGGAGGCAAGGGCACGCGGTTCACCATAACGCTCCTTCAGAGCAGGACGCATAAGACGGGTAAAGACGTTGGCGCGGCGAAGAAGGAGACCCCTGCCCCTGATTACACCCGGCTTGCGGGAAAGTCCGTTCTTATCGTTGACGACGAGGACGGCGTTTTGAAGTCCGTTAAAGACGGCATCAGTTCCTCGGTGGCCGCTGTCGAGACCGCCTCAGGCGGAAAAGAGGCGTACGACGCGCTCATGGACAACGACTACGACCTAATCCTCCTTGACATAAAGATGCCGGGAATGAGCGGGATAGAGCTCTACAGGAAGCTCAACGAGACCAAACCCTATCTCAGCCAGAGGGTGATTTTCCTCACCGGCGACATCGAGAACGACGCCACTGCGTCTTTCCTCAAGCTCACGGGGTGCAGGTATCTGTCCAAACCGTTCGGCATGAAGGAACTCCTCGACGTGATGTGCCGGTACGAAATGGAGATGAGCTGAACATGGAAGAGGGCGTAGGTTGGGTCAAGCGCGCGCCTCGCGGCGACGCCGGCAGCGGACACAACACTGCGTTCCCACGCCGGAGCGTGGGAACGATAAAATGTAGGATGGGTGCGCTTCACCCATCCTACATAGGCTCGATTGTCAAAAGGAGGCTGCTATGAACGCGGTTCTTGATACGACTCATGGCTTAAAACACGCCGGGACATCCCGTTCCGTGCTCTCCGGCAAATCCGTCCTCCTCGTGGAGGATGAAGAGATAGTGGCCGAGGTGATTTCCGAGGTCGTGGCCCCTGCGGTCCGTTCCTTTCACACTGCCCCGGACGGGGTGGAGGCGTTGGCGCAGGTGATGGAGAGGGACTATGACGTAATCCTTCTCGACATCGCGATGCCGAAGATGAACGGCATGAAGTTCTACGAGCACCTGAGGGCGCTGAAGCCGTATCTCATGGGCCGCGTCATATTCATAACCGGCGACACCGAGACCGAGGGCATAAGGGAGTTTATCGCAACGAGCGGATGCCGCTTCCTCGACAAGCCCTTCATGGTGAGGGACCTTATGGGCGTGATGGCCGGGATTGACGCCGGCGCGGCATGAGGAGGTTATCGGTTGACGATAAACGGTTATCTGTTGACGGTTAGATGGAGGATGGTCAGTGTAGGGGCGCAGTATACCGGTTTATCATTCCTTCCCGCAGCATTTTTTGTATTTTTTTCCACTGCCGCACGGACAGGGGTTGTTTCGACTCGCTGGAACAATGCCGGCAGCTTTTGTTGCCGCAAAATCTATCTTACCGACTGAAGGATATCTATAGGACAAAAGTGTCTTTCCGTCATTATGCGTAAGCGCAAAGTCGCCTTTGTTGATAATATCCATGCCAAGCAACAAATCTGACCCTTGAACTAAATCACCTCTGGTTACCCTTAGACCAACGAAACCTATAATACTCCCGCCCCCTACCCATCATCCCCAAACGCATCTTTAATCAGCTCCACGGCAAGCCCCGTGCCCTTGCGTCCGATGCTAACCACGTCGTAGCGAACCGCCCTGTCTGAGATATTGTTTTCGCTCATATAAAATTCGGAGACC
>JACRCC010000033.1 GCA_016234405.1 Deltaproteobacteria bacterium
ACCCTTTCATAAGGAGAACCCATGATAGACATCAAGGAGATCCAGAGCATACTTCCGCACAGGTATCCATTCCTTCTCATTGACAGGATATTGGAATTAGACCCCGGCAAAACCGCCCGCGGGATAAAAAACGTAACGATAAACGAGCCTTTCTTTCAGGGCCACTTTCCGGGACATCCCATAATGCCGGGCGTGCTGATAGTCGAGGCAATGGCGCAGGTCGGGGGGGTGCTCGCATTCAAATCCGCGTCCGTCAACAACAAGGTCGTATACTTCATGGGCATTGACAACGCCCGGTTCAGAAAACCCGTGTTCCCCGGAGACACGCTTGAACTTCAACTGAAGGTCACCAAGTGCAGAGGCGCCATCTGGGGCTTTAAGGGTGAGGCCTTTGTCGCGGGCGCGCTCGTGGCCGAGGCCGAGCTTTTAGCCACTATCATGGATAAGTAGCTCAGGGCTTTAGGTCTGATAAAATATCAGGGCTTTCAGTTAACCGTCTTTAAAATAAATCACTGCAAGGGGTTTGCATAATAACATGACAACCACAGTCAAACGCGCAAACGAAGCGACCATAGCCCCTACCGCGTGCATCCACCCAACCGCCGAATTGGACGCCGGGGTGGAGATAGGCCCATTCTGCGTCATAGGCCCTGAGGTCAATATCGGCAAGGGCACGAGCATCGGGGCGCATACCGTCGTGGAGAAGTGGACGACCATAGGAAGCGCCTGCCGGATTTCCCAGTTCGTGTCCATCGGCGCGGCGCCGCAGGACGTGGGCTACAAGGGGGAGAAGACCGAGGTCATAATAGGCGACGGGAACATCGTGCGCGAATTCGTGACCGTCCACAGGGCCACCACCAAAGAGATGCGAAAGACCGTTATCGGCTCCGGCAACCTCCTTATGAACTACGTCCACGTCGCGCACGACTGCGTGCTCGGGGACAACATCATCATGGCCAACTCCGCCACCCTTGCCGGGCACGTCTCCATTGATTCGAACGCGATAGTCGGGGGACTCGTGGCCATACACCAGCACGTGAGGATAGGGGCGTTCTGCATCATCGGCGGCGCCTCGGCGGTAAGTAAAGACATCCCCCCCTACGTCATGGCCGTGGGTAATAGGGCTAAACTCTACAGGCTCAACAGCGTAGGACTCAGGAGGCAGGGTTTCACCAAACAAGACCTCGATGAGATAAAGACCGCCTACAACATCATCTTCAGGTCTTCGCTGAGGCTCAGCGACGCCCTCAAAAAACTCAAACAAGAACTCCCGAACTCGGCCCACGCAAAGCGTTTCAGTGATTTCATAGGAGGCTCGAAGCGGGGAATTGCGCGGCTAAAAACACGGAGGACCGTCGAGGGGCATGAAGAAGATTAGGACGGCCGTAATAGGCGTGGGGTATCTCGGTCGTCTGCACGCCCAAAAATACGCGTCCATCCCGGACATGGTGGAACTCGTGGGGGTCTGCGACGCGGACCCGGCAAGGGCGCGCGCGGTCGCCTCGGAGTGCGCAACCGCAGCATTTCCGTCTCACGAGTCTTTCTTCGGCCGCGTGGACGCCGTGAGCGTCGTAACCCCCACGGAGAACCACCACAGGATTGCGCTGGAAATGCTCTCCCGCGGGATTGACGTGCTCGTCGAAAAACCCATAAGCGTTACCGAAGCGGAGGCCGACGAGCTTATAAGGGAGGCCGGCAAAAAAAAGGCGGTCTTGCAGGTGGGACACCTTGAAAGATTCAACGCCGCCGTGGCCGCGCTTGAGGGCTGCGTCAAAACCCCTAAGCGCTTTGAGGCCGACAGGCTCACCCCGTTCCCAAATAGGGCCACGGACGTGGACGTGATATTGGATCTCATGATCCACGACCTCGACATCATATTGAACCTCGCTAGTTCCGAAATCGAAAGCATCGAGGCCTTCGGAATGCCCGTCGTAACGGACAAGACCGACTACGCAACCGCAGGGATAAGGTTCAAAAACGGCTGCACGGCGCAGATAACCGCAAGCAGGGTCTCAAAAGACAAGGTAAGGCGGCTGCGCGTTTATCAGGACAGGGAATACATAACCGTGGACTGCGCGAATCAGCGGATGTTTGTAACCCGCGGCGCAGGTCCATCGGCGCTGACCGAGGAAGAGATACAGATAGTGAAAAGCGATTCCCTCCTCGAGGAGTTAAATGCGTTCATCCGTTCCTGCGCCTCAAGGACTGCCCCGCTCGTGTCGGGAGAAGACGGCCTCCGCGCGCTTCAAGCCGCGGTTAGGGTGCAGCAGGCGGTTGCGTCTTCGGTCATGGGGTTTTCGGCGGGTCGGCCTCGTTGAACGGCATATTCATCATAGGCGGCGAAGAGTCCGGAGACATGCACGGCGCGTCCCTAATTGGGGAGCTTAAAAAACTCATACCGGGGCTTACCGTGCGCGGCATGGGCGGGGGTAAGATGCGCGAGGCCGGGCTTGACGGGATTGACTCGAAAGAAGTCTCGGTCGTCGGCATAGCCGAGGTGGCCGAAAAACTCCCCAAGCTCTACGGGGTTTTCAATAAACTCAAACGCGGCCTCGCGCAGTGGAGACCCGACGCAGTGGTGCTCATAGATTTTCCCGATTTCAATCTGCAGTTCGCAAAAGAGGCCAAAAGGCTCGGCATCCCTGTCGTCTACTACATAAGCCCTCAGGTCTGGGCTTGGAGAAAAGGACGCATCAAGACGATAGCGCGGCTTGTAAATAAAATGCTCGTTGTCTTCCCTTTTGAGGAAAAAATATACAGGGACGCGGGCGTTGACGTGGAATACGTCGGGCACCCGCTTGTTGACGCCGCAGCCTGCGACTCCTCCGTTGCCGCGGCGCGCAGGGACATGGGCGCGCCGGAAGGGGTCTCGGTCATCTCCCTTTTACCCGGTTCGCGCACCGCCGAGGTCAGACGGCTGTTCCCTGAGATGCTCAAGGCCGCGGCCCTGATAGAAAAAGACATGGACGGCAAAACCGTTTTTTTGACGCCCAGCGCGCGCGGCATCAACGACGAATTGCTCGACGGCTTCATCAAAAAATCCGGCGTTGCCGTCCGCATAGTCCGGGGCAAGTTCTACGAGACGCTGCGCGCGTCAAACGCGGCGATTGTCGCCTCCGGAACGGCAACCCTTGAAACCGCGCTCATAGGAACTCCGATGGTAATCGTCTATAAAATATCGCGCCTGTCATACGCAATCGGACAGATGCTCGTCAACCCGGAATTGAAATACATCGGGCTTCCCAACATAGTCGCCGGCAGACCGGTGGTTCCGGAGTTCGTTCAAAAAGATATTGACCCGGTAAATATCGCAGGGGCAATAATCGGCATCATAAAAAACGCCGCAATCAGGGACAAAATGACCAAGGGCTACGTCGAGATTAAAGAAAGGCTCGGCAAGGGTGGGGCAGCAAGCCGCGCCGCGGCCGCAATAAAAAACCTCATAGAGGCCAAGACCTAAAGATGGGCATTTATTCGCGCTTACTTAAACTCCTGCCTCCCTACAAAGGGCCTTTCCTTATGGCCTTCGTCTGCATGGTGGGGTTTGCGCTCACTAACGGAGCGATGGCCTATCTCATCGGGCCGGTGATGAAATTCCTCTTCTCCAACGACGCCGCCGAGATAAAATTCATCCCTTTCGACCTTTATGCCGTGCCAAAGGACAAGATGCTCGTGGCCATCCCATTGGCCATAATAATCGTCGCAATGGTGAAAGGCATCAGCTCTTACGGACAATCGTACTTCATGGGGTACGTGGGTCAGGGGATAGTCCGCGACATCAGAAAAAAACTCTACGACCGCATACTCACGCTGCCGGTAAAATACTTCTCCTCCACGCCGACCGGCATACTCATCTCAAGGCTCACCAACGACGTAAATCTCCTTCAAACGACGACCTCCGAGGCCATCGCCACGGTGCTCAAGCAATCGCTGACCATCATCGTGCTCGGCGCTGTCGTCGTGAGCCTCGATTGGAAGCTCGCCCTTGCCGCGTCAATCGCCATGCCGCTGTCGGTCTACCCCATGAGAAAACTCGGCAAGCGGATGAAAAAGATATCCACTCAGGGGCAGGTCTCCATGGGCGCGATGACGACTCTCCTGCACGAGGCCATAGCCGGGATACGGATAGTAAAGGCCTTCGGCATGGAGGGCTACGAATCGGAGAGGTTTCACGGCGAAAATCAGAGATACACCAAAAACCAACTGCGCACGATAAAGGTGCGCGCGATATCTTCCCCTCTCATGGAAACGCTCGGCGCAGTGGCCTTTGCGGTTACTATCTGGTACGCCGCTTACAGGATAAGCCGCGGCACGTTGAAGCCTGAGACCTTCATATCGTTTTTCGCCTCCACCATAATGTTCTATCAGCCCATAAAGGCATTAAACGGCGTGAACCTCAACATCCAGCAGGGCATGGCCGCGGCAAAGCGCATATTCGACGTGCTTGACGAGGAGGAAGAAAAGACCGAAGGCGCCGTTGTGTTGACCGGCGTAAACGACTCGGTTGAATTTAAAAACGTCTCCTTCAAATACGCGGGCGGCCTCGTCTTAAATGACTTGAGCCTGAAGGTGCAAAAGGGCACGGTGCTCGCCATAGTCGGGAGTTCCGGGGCGGGCAAGACCACATTCGTGAACCTCATCCCGCGCTTCTACGACGTTACGAGCGGCGCGGTGCTCTTCGACGGCGCGGATGCGCGCGGCTTTACGCTCAAATCGCTGCGCGCTCAAATTGCAATCGTCTCCCAACAGGTGATACTCTTCAACGACACCGTAAGAAACAATATCGCCTACGGGAGCCCCGAGCGCGGCGCGCAGGAGATATACGCGGCGGCTAAGGCCGCAAACGCGCATGGGTTCATATCAAGGCTGGCCGACGGTTACGATACCGTAATCGGCGAGGGCGGCGCGAGACTCTCCGGCGGAGAACGCCAGCGGCTCTCTATCGCAAGGGCCATACTAAAAAACGCGCCCATACTCATCCTCGACGAGGCGACCTCGTCGCTCGACACCGAGGCCGAACGGGACGTACAAAAGGCGATTACGAACCTAATGGAGGGGCGCACGACATTTGTTATCGCGCACAGGCTCTCTACCGTAAGGAACGCCGACAGGATAATCGTGCTCGCAAACGGCGGGATACGCGAGGAGGGGCGCCACGACGAGTTGATTCAAGGCAACGGGGAGTATTCCCGCCTATACGCGCTGCAGTTCGCAAGCTGACGGGCAGACCCATCCGAAGGATGGGTCTGCCCGTCATTGCGAGCGAAGCGAAGCAATCTCAAAGTTAAGACGAGATTGCCGGAGGAATTTATGAAAATAAAATTTCTTGATGACGCCGCTGTCGCAGTTGCGCCCGTGATAGGCCGATGGCTTATCAGGCTCATCCGCGCCACCATGAGGATCACCTACGTGAACTTCGAGGGTTACGGAAAGCACCTCAAAGAAGGCCGCCGGATGATACTCGCCTTCTGGCACGGTAGACTTCTCATGATGCCGTATTCCTACCCCGGACTCGGCATCACTATACTCGTGAGCGCCTCGCGTGACGGCGAACTCGTCAGCAGGACGGTTGCCGGCTTCGGGATAGAATCAGTGCGCGGGTCTTCGTCCAAGGGCTGGTTCGCGGGAGTAAAGGGGCTTTTAAAATCCGTAAAGTCCGGCAAAGACATTGCCATCACGCCCGACGGGCCGCGCGGGCCAGCGTCCAAGGCGCAGCTGGGGGCGATTCAAATTGCGAGGGCGACCGGGCTGCCCATATACCCGATGACCTTCGGCGCGTCAAAAAAAAAACCTTCGGCAGTTGGGACGCCTTCATAGCGCCCTACCCTTTTTCGCGCGGGGTCTTCATCTGCGGAGAGCCTCTCCTTGTCGCGTCTGACGCCGGGGACGCGGACATGGAATTGGCGCGCAAAAGACTCGAAGAGACGCTCAACGAACTTACCGCAAGGGCCGATGCCTTCTTCAAATGAAATATGTCCTCTATGACATCCTCCTCCATCTGACGCTCATCTTCACCCTGCCCTATTTCCTCTTTAAGGCGATAACCACGCGAAAATACCGAGAAGGCATTTCCGAACGTTTGGGCTTTATAAAAAAAGAAAAGACAACCGGCCTCTCAGGGCAGGTCGTCTGGTTCCACGCCATTTCAGTCGGAGAGACGAAGGCCGTGCTCCCGGTCTTGAGGCTGCTAAAAAAACGCAGCCCTGAAGTCAAAATCGTTCTTTCCACGGTCACTCAAACCGGCAACATGACGGCGGAGGCGGACGGCAAAGGACTTTACGACTCTCTCATCTACTTTCCGCTCGACCTCTCATGGACGGTTGAGTCCGTCATCGGCAAAATAAAACCGTCCGTCGTAGTTATCGTGGAAAAGGAGATATGGCCGAATTTTTTCAGGAATTTACACAAACGCGGCATCCCGCTCATCATCGTAAACGGCGCAATCTCGCTCAAATCTTTCAGGAGATTTATGCGCTTTAAGTTCTTTACGGGAGCGGTCTTCGGCATGATCTCTTGGTTCTCGGCGCGTTCAAAGGGAGACCTTGAAAGGGCCGTAAACGCCGGCGTCAAACCGGAGAGGGCATCTTGCGCCGGCAACGTCAAATTCGACATGACGCCGCCCGCCATCGAGGCGTCGGAGACCGCTCTGCTTGAAAATGCGCTCGGAATAAAAACCGGGGGCATGGTAATCGCAGCGGGCAGCACCCACGAGGGTGAAGAAAATATCATCATCGGGACGTTCAAGAGACTTAAAAACGACTTTCCGGGATTAAAACTCGTAATAGCCCCGCGCCACCCTGAACGCTTCAACGCCGTTGAAACGATTATAAGAAATACCGGCGTTAAATACGCGCGGCGAGGAGACAACGACGTTGACAACGCCCAAGTGGTTTTACTTGACACGGTCGGAGAGCTTATAACCGTATACTCGTTTGCGACAATCGCGGTCGTAGGCGGCAGCCTCGTTCCCGGCCTCCAAGGACACAATCTCCTTGAACCCGCGCTATTTGCAAGGCCCGTCGTCTACGGCCCATACATTGAATCCTGCCGTGAGATGGCCGAGCTGCTCGAAAACGCGGGCGGCGGGGCGCGTGTTCAAGATGAAGACGGGCTTTATAAAACCCTGAAAGAGTTTTTGTCCTACCCCGGGAAGCGTGAAAAGGCCGGGCAGGCCGCGCTCGCGGTAATCGCCGCGAATAGAGGCGCGGCAGAGCGCAGCGTTGAGATAATCGAGGGTTTTATCCGCGGCAATAAACGGAGAGGCTATGGGTCTTAGAGGCTGCATAAATGATTGCATGAGGAGTAAAGACATCGGGTTTTTTCCGCATCTGCTCCTCTACGCCCTGTCCGTCATTTACGGTCTTGTTGTGAGGCTGCGGTTTTTCCTTTATAAGGCCGGAGTCTTTAAAACAAAAAAACTCCCCTGCCCCGTCATATCCGTCGGCAATATTACGGTCGGCGGCACGGGCAAAACCCCGGTTGCCATTTTTATCGCGGAACTATTGTCCGCCAAGGGCAAGCGGGTTGTGATATTGAGCAGAGGCTACGGCAGACGCGCTAAAGGCATTGCCGTGGTCTCGGACGGTATTAACGTCCTGCTTGACCCCGGCCGGGCCGGAGACGAACCGCGCCTCATGGCAGAGCGGGGGAAGGGCATTCCGGTCGTAGTCGGCGCATGCCGTTACAAGGCCGGTCTCTTCATTGTTGATAAATTCGCGCCGGACGTGATAATCCTCGACGACGGTTTCCAGCATATCGCCTTAGAAAGAAACGTCAATATCCTCCTTATCGCCTCAAGAGACGGCCTTGGCAACGGGTATCTCATTCCCCGCGGGGTCTTAAGAGAACCCGCGGAGGGCGCGGGCCGCGCAGATATCGTCTTGATTAAGGGCAAGGGCGTTATTCCGTATGATATGGACGCGAGTCAACACAAAAAGCCCCCTGTCTTCAATTTCACATACAAGCCTCAATGCCTCGTGGATTTAAAAAGCGGCAAAAAAACACCTCTCGAACTCATTCGCGGCAAAGACGTTGTCGCCGTGTCCGGCATAGCAGCGCCTGAATCCTTCGCCGCAACGCTCAAGGAACTGGATGCGCGGATAACCAAGTCCCTTACCTATCCCGACCATCATGACTACGCGGAAAATGACCTGCGCGACATCGCTGCCGTCTGTGGGCCAAACGGTTTGATAGTAACGACTGAAAAAGACGGCGTGAAACTCAAACGGTTCGCGGCAAAAGACATCCCACTTTACACCCTTGCCGTCTCTGTTTCAATGGACGACGCAACGGGGTTTGAGAAGACGTTGGCGCGCTTGCTGCCCGGGGGTTTTTGATGGTTGCGCTTTTGAAGGCCGTCTCCTATATCATCGGACATCTGCCCCTCGGAGTCCTTCTTTTTTCAGGTAAGACGCTCGGACGCCTCGTTTATCTCGTTGACAAGAGGCACCGCAAAACTGCAAAGGAAAATCTTAAAAAGGCCTTTGGCAACGAAAAGACGGATATTGAAATCGAGACAATCGCAAGAAAGGTCTTTGAAAACATCGCCATGAATTTCTTCGAGTTCATGCGCGTGCCGTGGCTCAAAAAAAGCGACCTCGACGGATACGTGGAGTGCGAAGGGTTTGAGAACTTCAAAGAGGCGCGCTCACGCGGCAAGGGCGTGATGGTCTACACCGCGCACTTGGGCAACTGGGAGCTGATGGCAGCGTATTACGGGCTTATGGGGCATCCGTCGGAGATTATCGTAAGAGATCTGGACAACCCCGGCGTCGAGGAGTTCGTGAGGTGGGCGCGGTCGCGGTGCGGCAATACGATAGTCTCAAAGGAGCGCGTGATGAGAAAACTCATCAGAAGGCTCTCAGAGAACGCGGTCGTGGGCATACTCCTTGACCAGAACGTCGCCGCGGCTGAGGGCGTATTCGTGGATTTTTTCGGGACTCAAGCGTGCACTAATAAAGGCCCTGCCATGCTCGCGGCTATTAGCGGCGCGGCGGTCATACCGAGTTTCATCGTCCGCAACGGGAAAAAACACAAGGTGGTTATCGGGAAAATTTCCGAAGTCATATCAACCGGAGACAAAGAAAAAGATGCGATGGAAAACACCGCGCAGTGGACAAAGACCATCGAGGAGGTCATAAGAAAGCGCCCGGAGCAGTGGTTCTGGGTTCACAGGAGATGGAAAACGAGACCGCAAAAAAACTTATAATATCAACTTGTGGCTGCAAACGCCGGATTAGACAAGATACGCAAATAGCGATATAATGATAATAGAAGAGTTACAAACAGGCGTTGTCGGCGCTGAAGCGAGACTGCGTAGACCCCATCCGCAGGGCGCGTAAAAACCGCCTAAGGTGGTCTTGGGGGCCGACGCCCGAATGGATCGCGGCCTTAAATGACGGCGTTCCGAAGAGGCGTAGGTTGCCTGGAAGGGGCTAAAACCCTCATGACCGACGGATTGGAAAAAAGCAACGCTGACAAGCAGCCTGTTTTTTATCCCCCCAGCCCCCTTTTAGAAAAGGGGGTAAATTTTAAAGAGGCTGCCGCCGATTATCTCCAGAAAATAAAACGTTGCGTCCCGGTCGAGTCAATCGCGGTCAAGGATGCGGGCGGCAAATCCCCTTCCCTTGCTTCGCTCAAAAAAGAGGCCCAAGACATTCGCGGCAGGCTCAAACGCGGGGATTTTATCGTCGCGCTCGTGGATTCCGGTTCCGCGCTCGACACAAAGGGTTTTTCAAAATTCATCGAGGACTTTTTGACCGGTAGGCGGGCCGGAAAAGATAGGCTTTGTTTTATGGTCGGCGGGGCTTGGGGCCTTGACAAGGGCATTATCACCGAGGCCGATATGACGCTGTCTCTATCCCGCATGACCCTGCCGCACGAGATGGCCTTCGTGGTCCTCCTTGAACAGGTTTATAGGGCGTTGACCATAATCAAGAGAGAGCCGTATTCGCACTGAGGGGCATTTAACGATGAAAAAGGTCTGCCTCATAGTGATGGACGGTTGGGGTATCGCCCCGGAAAGGGAAGGCAACGCAACGCTTTTGGCCGCGACGCCGAACCTGACAAGGCTCTATAACACATACCCCTCGACCGCCATAGAGACATCAGGGACTTCAGTGGGACTCCCCGAAGGCCAGATGGGCAATTCCGAGGTCGGGCA
>JACRCC010000032.1 GCA_016234405.1 Deltaproteobacteria bacterium
GGGTTATTTCCTTTACGGGATAGACCCGCCCTTTCCACTTGAACTTCACGGGCTTTACGCCGCAATCGAATATCGCCATGACCTTTACGGTTTCATTTATGTCTACGGGCATCGGGGTCTCCTTTAACGGCCGTGAGACGTAAGTCGTGAGACGATTCACGGCCGTTACGATTCACGGCCGTTTTATCACCGATATGACCTTCCTATTATACAGATTGAAGGGCCTTAACACAAACCCCGGTTTATGATGAACGCCTTGCGCGGCTCCAATGGACGTAGTATAAGTATAGGAACGGTTAACCTAAAGGGGGTTTTTATGGACAAAAAAATAGTCCTTGCGGCAATCATACTCTTTATCGTTACCTCGTGCTCTTCCGGCAGCAAGCCGGAAGAAAAAAAAGGGCCTTCCGCCAAAGAGGTCGTTGACAAATACGTGGAAACGCTGACGACCGCGAAGCCTAAGGCCGAGGCCGCGAAAAAGGCGACCGAGGAGAGGGCGGAAGAGCAGAAAAAGATGATAGAGCAGGCGGACAAGTAGGGGGATAGGCCGCAACCGTGATGCTGTGATGCGTTGTTAAAACCGTCTAAACAGGGGCCGCAGGTCTCAGCCTTATCACCACTATCTCAGGCGTATTGCCGGTCCTCATGGGCGGCCCAAAGGAACCCAGCCCGCAGGACGTATAAATGGAAAACCCGCCGTCAGTGTGGAGGCCGTAGTCATACCCTCTGTAGAGGCGCGCGGTCAGAAGCCCGAACGGGAATATCTGCCCCTTGTGGGTGTGCCCTGAGAGCTGCAAATTCACCCCAAGCTCTTTTGCGGCCGTGTAGTCCACGTCCGGGTTCCAGTACGTGCTTGTCTGATGCTCGGAGACGGTCCTCCCTTTGTAAACGATGGACGTGGGCGTGTGGTAAAGGAGGATGACCGGGCCGCCCTGCCCAAAATCCCTGCGCGAGCGGATGAACTTCATTACGTCGCGCTCTACCCCATATTCCGGAAAATCCACTCCGATTATCCGCACGCCGTCTATACGGACCACGTCGTCACGCAAAGGGATTATCCGCGTTTGTTTAAGCGCGCTCAAAACAGCGTCCATCCCTATATAGTTCTCATGATTTCCGTTTACGTAGAATATCCCGTCACCGGCGCGAAGCTCGTTCAGTGGCCCGACAAAAGGCTGTAATCCGTCCGCGCTTATGCTGTCAAAGAGGTCCCCTGTTATGAAGATGATGTCGGGCCTGAGTCCGTTTATCTCTTTGGCGATGTTGCTAAAATACCCCGGCGTGTGGAAGACACCGAGGTGCACGTCGGATATCTGCACTATCGTTTTATCGCGCCATTTATCGGGCAGACCCGGTATGGCGACGTCCACGGTTTTAATCACCGGATGAAAGGCGTTCCAAACGCCCCAAGCCGAGAAGAGAAACGCGGCGGCAAAGAGCGCGGCGTAAAGCCAACGCATGGCCGAGGCCTTAAAGAACGCCCTGCCGATAGGCGTCAGCATCCATGCGATGGCCGTGAACATCAGGAGGTTTATCGAAAGCCCGAGCCATACGGCAAAGACCGCGTAGACCGCGCCGGTAGCCGCGTTGGTCATGAAGCGCACGGCAACCGCGGACGCTATGACGCAAAGCGGGAGCAGCAACGCTGCCCTGAGGACTATGTTTTTAAGACGCGGACTCTTGACGGCAAAAAACCGGATGCCCGACCAGAAGATGAAAAGATGGCCGACGACGAAAATCAGGAGCATCATTATAAGTCTCAAAATCATCCTGGCATTATACAACTTGAAGGGGATTAAAACAAACGCGGGAAACAAATAGCCCAACGCCACTTTCCGGCACGAACCTTCTCGTTGCCTCGCAAACGCATGAGGTGGAAAGTGGCGCTGGGCGAGCGGACGGAGAGCAGCCTGTTAAGCCATCCTCAAAATAAAAGGGGCAGGCTGAAAAATCAGCCTGCCCCTTTTTAACTGCCGTATCTCGATTAGAGTTTTACGACGTTCGTGGCCTTCGGCCCCTTTGGTCCGTTGACTACGTCGAAGCTCACGGACTGGCCTTCGGCCAGACTCTTGAACCCCTGGTCCTGGATGTCGGCATAGTGGACGAAAACGTCTCCGCCCTCTTCAGTGCTGATGAACCCGAACCCCTTCGCGTCGTTGAACCACTTTACTGTTCCTTTTGACATGGAGAGATACCTCCTTTTTGAGTATTTGAAGATTAACGGAGGTATGCTCAACAAAAAAACCGCAAAGCCTAAAACTCAGCGGTTGGCGGCAACAGTCACATCCGAAGCTTCAGTTGCAGCCATTATTTCACATAACCTCAAATCTGTCAAGCGTTATTTTCGCTCGCGCCGCCTTGCCTTAAAGGGCAATCTCTGTTACTGTGATTATGTGAAATTACTGCTTATCCTGCCGAGAAACGAGCGCGGTTTCTGGGGCAAGGTCTCCAAAGACGGAAAGACGGGCTTTGTCCGCCTGAACCTCCCGACCATCGCGGCCCTTACGCCAAAGGACTGGGCAGTGGAGATTCTCGACGCAAGGGCGCATCCGGTTGATTACGGCGCAAAGGCCGATATCGTCGGCATTACCGGGTTCACCGCGGAGATGCCGAGCGCCTACGCCATAGCGGACGGGTTCAGGAAAAAAGGCGTGACCGTCGTCATGGGCGGGGTGCACGTCTCGGCCGTGCCGGATGAAGCCCTCGTGCACGCGGACGCGGTTATCATCGGCGAGGCCGAGGCTGTCTGGCATAAGGCGCTTGAAGACTTCAAAAATGGGAAATTAAAAAAAACTTATAAGGCCGAAACCCTATGCGAGATGAAAGGCATGGCCATCCCGCGCAGGGATTTACTCGACAGGCGCATGTATGTGTCGGGGTTTAATACCATTCAGGCCACGCGCGGATGCCCCTTTAACTGCGATTACTGCGCCGTAACGATGTTTTTTGGAACGGAATTCAGGGTGCGTCCGGTCAAGGAGGTTATCGCCGAGATACGGGGTTTTGACACGCGGAATTTTTTCTTCGTTGACGACAACATCGCGGGCAGACCGAAATACGCCAAGGAACTCTTCCACGCGCTGGCCCCGCTCAAACTCAACTGGGGAAGTCAGGCCTCGATTACGCTGGCCAAAGACCCGGAACTTCTTGAACTCTACGCCAAGAGCGGCGGCAGGTATGTCTTCATAGGCTTCGAGAGCCTCTCGCAAAAAAACCTCGAGAAGATGCACAAAGGTTGGAACTCGACAAAGGACTATAAAGAGGCGATAAGGAAGATACACGGCGCAGGGATAAACATCCTCGGCAGCTTCGTCTTCGGTCTTGATGACGACGACAAGACCGTTTTCAAAAACACCTTCGACTTTATCATGGAGACCGGGATGGACGCGGCGCAATTTCACATACTTACGCCTTTCCCGGGCACCGTGACCTACAACGTCCTTGAGAAGGAAGGCCGGATAACGGACAGGGACTGGGCGAAATACCATACGGGCGAGGTGGTCTTCCAGCCAAAGGGCATGACCGCAGAAGAGCTTCAGAACGGGTATTACTGGATATTCCGCAGCACCTATACGATTAAAAACATCATGAAGAGATGCTTTAGGGGCGCGCGAGGCTTGACCTACCGCGCAGTCATGAACTACGCCTACAGGAAAAAGGCGCTGCGGATGCCCGATGTGAAGGGCGTGTAACAAAGGTATTCACAAGAAATATCTGACAAAAAAAGGAGCATAAAAATGGAAGTCATTGACGTCAACGCCAAGACCGGTTTTGCCGCCGAGTTCATGCCGCGCATATTGCGCGTGAGGCCGGAGTACAAGGTGCCGCTCATCTGCATGGAGCCGGGGCAGGAGATAAAGCCCCACCAGAGCGGGACCGGGGTATTTTATTTCATCAGCGGCAAGGGCGTAATGACCGTTGAAGGAAAGGAAATTGACGTTGCCCCCCGGCGCGATGGTATTCGTCGAGAAGGGCGAATCAAGGGGCATCAGGGCAATTGAAAAGCTCGTGGCGTTTGCAGTGCATATAAATGGTTGAATTACCGTAATTGCGCGGAGGCGTGCTTGTTAAAAATGGGCTTGACTGCAATGATTGCCGTGATGTTGAGCGCGTTCTTTGCGGTATTGACGCCTCTAACGGCAAACGCCCTTTACAACAACGGCCAGTTTGCGAAGGTTAACCCTTATAAACCGCCTCCCCCTCACCCCGGTAATTTTCCTGCGGCCTTGTCCGCGGGAAAATTCTTAATCGCAAGCCGGACGCTCAAAGACCCCCGGTTTGCACAGACCGTGATTCTCATCCTTGATTACGGACAAGGCGGCGCGACGGGCGTCATCATAAACCGGCCCACGAACATAAAACTCAGCGACGCCTTGCCTCACGCAGCTGAGTTTCATGGGCTTAGCTATACGGTATACATCGGCGGGCCGGTAATGCCCAACGGCATGACGGCGCTCATAAGGTCTTCCGAGCAAATCCACGGGGCCGCCCGCGTGTTCGGGGACGTTCATGTAAGCCCGAGCCTCGATGCGATTAAAGGCATTATCGGAAAAAATACCCGCACGTTGCGCTTCTTTGCCGGTTACGCGGGCTGGGGGCCGCGCCAACTCGACGGCGAGGTGGCGCGCGGAGGCTGGCACGTGCTGCCGGCCGACGCGGAGACGGTCTTTACCATGTCCCCGGCCGAGGTATGGTCGAGGCTGATGCTGATATTAAACGCAACAAATTGACCTTTCATGAAACATGGGGGTTGTCCCAACATTCCTATAGAAAAAACTCCTTACAGGGTGTATGCTTAACGATGTCAGTTTTAGTTGTTCGCCAAATCCTATTATCGCGTCAAGAGGTATAACCCGTGCAAATAGCAATGGAGTTAAAAGTTCCGGCCTCTGTAAAAAAGAGGGGCAAATATTTTATCTCTTGCTGCCCGGTCCTTGACGTGTGTTCTCAGGGCGCGACCAAAAAAAAGGCTCTTGATAACCTTACCGAGGCGTTAAGCCTGTTTCTCTTATCCTGCTTCGAACGCGGAACCCTTGATAAGGTTTTAAAAGGAAGCGGCTTCGTGCCCGCGAAGGCGGGTATAAAAGACAAACCCTTTCCGTCAAAATATGAAACACTGGACATCCCGCTCCCGTTCCATATCAAAAAAGACCCTCATCAATGCCGCGTCTGACCCCCCGTACACTGGAAGCGCCTCAAGTGCGTCTTTGAAAAGACCGGTTTTGAAGAAGAACGTGCCATTGGTTCCCACATAGTCCTCGTGAAAAAAGGCGTTCCCCGTCCCATTGTAATCCCAAGATACGACGCCGTAGGCATAGACATCATCAAATCAAATTTACGCACTGCAAACATGTCCCGCGAAGACTTCTTCAGACTTATGGGTTTGCGCTGAGCCTTGCGTAGTCCTGCGCATTGCTGCATTTTGAACGCCCCTCCCTCAACAAGCATCGCGAGTGGACTGCCCGCGGCAAGCCGCGGGCAGGAGCGAGCGAACAACAATCGTAAGATTCCTTGCTTGTAAAACCCGAAGCAGCAAGGCTGCTTCGGGTTTTTATCCCCTTGCCAACATTAGGCTAAAAAGATACAATCGCTCAAAACCTTAAGGAGTTTTTCATGCCGGGAAGATTTCTCGCAGCCCTCAAAAAAGGACCGATTCTGTTCGACGGCGCAATGGGAACCATGCTCCAGAGGCTCGGCCTGAAGCCCGGCGGCTGCCCGGACGAGCTTGCGCTTACGAACCCGGGTCTTCTCAATAAAATACACTCGTCCTACATTGACGCCGGGGCCGACGTGGTAACAACCAACACCTTTGGCGCGAACAGGATCAAACTCGCGGAATATAGCCTCGAAACAAAACTCTCCTCGATTAACGTCGCAGCCGCAAGATGCGCGCGCGCGGCGGCAGGTAAAAGCCTCGTCGCGGGCGGCATAGGGCCGACCGGCAAATTCGTGGAGCCGGTCGGAGACCTGCCTTTCGACGCGGCGGTTGAGATTTTTACCGAGCAGGCCGCGGCCCTTAAAAAAGGCGGCGTTGACCTCATCATAATCGAGACCATGATGGACATAAAAGAGATGAAGGCCGCGATTATCGGCGCAAGAACGACAGGGCTGCCCATTGTCGCCACCATGACCTTCGACGAGACATTGAGAACCGTGCTCGGCACTCCGCCTGAGTCTTTCGCAATAATGGCCGCAGGACTCGACGTTGCCGCAATCGGCGCAAACTGCTCGCTCGGCATAGAAGGGATATTGAAGGCCGTAACTGCAATGGCCTCGGTGACGGACGTGCCTCTTATAGCGCAGCCCAACGCCGGGATACCGGTTTTAAGGGGGAAAGAAACCGTCTTTCCGTCTTCCCCGGATGAAATGGCCTCGGTCGTGCCGAGGCTCGTAGAGACCGGAGTCCGCGTCCTCGGCGGCTGCTGCGGCACCACGCCCGAACACATAATAAAAATGGGCAGGGTCTTTAAATCCCGAAGGCCAGCCAAGAAAAAAACACCCGTCTCTTTTACCGCGCTCTCGAGCAGGACTTCTTTTACCCTTTTCGGCGGCGGACTCCCGCCCATTGTAATCGGCGAGCGCATAAACCCGACTGGCAAAAAGGCCATGGCCGATGAACTCAAAGAGGCAAAGACCTCCGTGGTCAGAAACTTTGCGCGGCAGCAGGAGACCTCAGGCGCGCACGCCCTCGACGTAAACGTAGGGGTGCCCGGCTTAGACGAGGTCTCGGCGATGCAAAGGGCCGTGTTTGCCGTCAACGAAAATTCCAAACTACCCATTGTCATTGATTCGTCCAGCCCTGAGGCCGTAATCGCGGGACTCAAATCCGTTGACGGAAGGCCTCTTATAAATTCCATAAGCGGCGAGGAGAAAAAACTCTCCGCCATACTCCCCATTGCAAAGGACTACGGCGCGGCCGTCCTCGCCCTCACCCTTAACGACAAGGGCATCCCGGACTCGGCCCAAGGCAGGCTCAAGGCCGCGGAGAGAATTTTAAAACGCGCGATGAAGGCGGGAATGAGCCGCGTTGACGTGGTCTTTGACTGCCTTGCAATGACCGTGAGCGCCGCGCCTGCAAGCGCTATCGAAACGCTCAAGGCGATAAGACTCATCAAGGAAAGGCTCGGCTGCGGGGCCGTTTTGGGCGTGAGTAACATCTCATTCGGCCTGCCTGAAAGAGAGGTCATAAACGCTAATTTTCTCTCGATGGCGCTTGCGGCCGGGTTAGACGCCGCGATAATCAACCCCAACAACAAGGCGATGATGGACGCATACCACTCGTCCATTGTGCTCCTCAATAAAGATCTGCGCGCCGAGCGATACATCAAAAGACATCAGGCAACAATCCCGATTACCTCTACGCGGGAAGTCGTTGCCCCCGTTGCTCCAATCGGCGCAAAGTCCATCGCTGAAAAAATATCCGCCGCCGTTATCGAGGGCGACGAGGAAAACATCGTCTCCCTCGTGGAGGCAGCGCTAAAAGAAGGCTGGCAACCCATCAAGATAAGCAACGACGGCCTCATACCCGGCCTTACCGAGGTGGGCAAACTATTCGCCTGCAATAAATATTACCTGCCCCAGGTCATGCTCTCAGCCGATACCATGAAAAAGGCGTTTAGCCGCCTCAAAAAAGAACTCACGGGCGCAAAGGGGCCGAGACAAGGGAAGGTGCTCCTTGCGACCGTGGAGGGCGACATCCACGACATCGGCAAAAATATCGTGGCCACGCTCCTTGAAAACCACGGCTTCGAGGTGATAGATCTGGGCAAGAACGTCCCGTCCGACAAGATAGTATCCGAGGCCGCGAAGAACAAGGTGGACATAGTCGGCCTCTCCGCCCTCATGACCACGACAGTCATGGAGATGGACAAGGTCATAAAACTCCTTAACGAGCGCGGCATAAAGGCCATGACCATAGTCGGCGGCGCGGTCGTAACCGAGGAGTTCTCCAAAAAGATCGGCATCGGCAAAACCGTTTACGGCGGCGACGCGCTCTCGGCAATCGAAAAAATCAAAAACATGATAAAGGCCTCCAAATAATCCACCTCCGCCATTTGGAACATACCGCCGGCAGTGCCCGGTTAAAAAACGGCATTCCATGCGGGCGACGCGGCCTTATGACTGAAAAGAAACCTCAAAACCCTTGAAAGAAACCGCCCGGCTGTGATAATATTGAACCCTCGAAGGGGGGCATACCCCCTTCGAAGGGAATACCCCCTGACCCACCGAGGTCTTGAAAAAACCGGGGCCGCGCGAGATATACAATCCTGCTCCGCCCCTTCCCTTGCTGGAGATCTCCGCGGCCAAGGTAGCGTTTGCGTTGCCGGTCTCGTGAGACGGCATAAAGAAAGGATATTTAAATGATGCACGATCTCCCCATACTCAAACAACTAAAAGAAGAACTCCAGAAGGTTGACAGGGAGCTTCGCATAGACGTGCCCAAGGAACTGCGCAAAGCCGCGGCGCACGGGGACTTCCGCGAAAATTCGGAGTACGAGGCCGCCAAACAGAGGCAATCGTTTCTGCAGGCGCGGGTGGCGCACCTCACGTCAAGGGTAAACCTCCTGATGTCGCTGAAACTCGAAAACATCCCCAAGGACGCGGTTGGGTTCGGCTCAAGGGTGCATCTGCGCGATGTGAATTCCGGCGCAGAGGTCGTCTACGAGCTTGTAACCCCTGAAGAGGTTGACCCGAGGAACGGCAAGATTTCCGTAAGCTCCCCAATCGGAAAGGCCCTGCTCAACAAGGCATCCGGGGAAGAGGCGGCGATAAACCTGCCGACGGGCTTAAAGGAATACGAGGTCACCGAGATATACACGCTGCACGACCTTTTTTTCAGAAAGGCGGATAAATAACGCCCTAAATTTTTCGCGGAGTTTACGCTGAAGCGTTGCGAATGTGCTCTGTCTAAAATGACATGCCGAGGGGGATGCTTAAGTAAGGCATTTTATACGAAGGCGTTCATAACAGTTTCGCAGCAGATAACATCGGGAAACAATTCGGGACACGTAAACAATTAGGGACAACGGGTCTTTCTACCCTTCCAACGCCTTCCTAACCTCTCCCGCCGCGTCGTCCACCCTTACGAGCGTAACCTCTCCGCCTCTGCGTTTTTTTATCTCGACGAGTCCCTGTTTCAGATTCCTCTCGCCGATGGTTACCCTCACCGGTATACCGATTAGGTCAGCGTCCTTAAACTTCACCCCTGCCCTGTCGTCGCGGTCGTCCATGAGAACTTCGAGGCCGCCATCCTTGAGCGCGGCATAGAGCGCCTCCGCGGCCTTCATGGTCCCCGCGTCCTTCACGTTCACAGGAAGCACCTCGCAATCAAATGGCGCAAGAGGCCGGGGCCAGATAATCCCGAATTCGTCATGGTTCTGCTCGATGGAGGCCGCGGCGGTCCTGCCTATGCCGATGCCGTAGCAGCCCATGATAAAGGGACGGACTTTACCGGCCGGGTCCAAAAACGTCGCTTTCATGGCCTCCGAATATTTCGCGCCGAGCTTGAATATGTGCCCCACCTCTATCCCGCGCCTGATGGCAAGAGTCCCGTTAGCGCACCTCGGACACCCGTCTCCGTTTACGACTGCCCTGATGTCGAAATACTCGGCCTTGAAATCCCGCGCAGGGTTTACGTTGGTAAGGTGCGCGTCCGCGGCGTTTGCGCCCGTTATTCCGTTGACGATTTGTCTTACGCTGTAATCGGCCGCTATCCTGCACTTGAGCCCCATTGGCCCTGCAAACCCGGTTGGCGCGCCTGTGGTCTTCGTAACGGTCTCGTCGGTTGCGAGCCTCACCCGCTCGGCGCCGAGCGCCCTCTTGAGCTTCATCTCGTTTATGTCGAAATTCCCCGCCACAAGCGCGGCGATAACACCCTTGTCCGTATCGTAGATGAGAGTCTTTATGAGGTTTTTGGGCGAAGTCTTTATAAAACCAGAAACCTCCTCAACCGACTTTTTCCCCGGCGTTGACACCCGCTCGATATTCTTTTCAACGCACGAATCCCGCGCAGCGGGCGCTGTCGCCCGTATCCCCGCCCTCTCGACATTGGCGGCGTAAGAGCAGGCGTTGCAAAAGGCAATCGCGTCTTCGCCCGTGTCGGCCATTACCATAAACTCGTGCGAAAAAGCCCCGCCGATGCTGCCGGTGTCGGCCTCGACCGCCCTGAATTCCAGCCCGCACCTCTCGAAGATGCGCGAATACGTGTCAAACATGTTCTTGTATTCCCGCGCCGCGCACTCATCCGTCGCATGGAACGAATAGGCGTCCTTCATGGTGAACTCCCTGCCCCTCATAAGCCCGAAACGCGGGCGTATCTCGTCCCTGAACTTCGTCTGTATCTGATAGAGGTTTAAGGGAAGTTCCTTGTATGAGCGCACAGCGCCCCTAACCATGTCGGTTATGACCTCTTCGTGAGTGGGGGCAAGGCAAAATTCCCTGTCGTGCCTGTCTTTCACGCGCAAAAGCTCTTTTCCGTAGGCCTCCCACCGTCCGCTCTCCTTCCACAATTCGGAAGGCACGACAACGGGCATGACCACCTCTTGCGCGCCCGCGGCGTTCATCTCGGCGCGAACGATGCCTTCCACCTTTGCGATGACGCGCGCGCCCAAAGGCAGCAGGTTGTAAATCCCTGCCGCGACTTTCCTTATCATCCCGGAGCGCATCATCAGCTTCTGGCTTATGACGTCCGCGTCAGAGGGGTCTTCCTTTAGCGTGGGCAGCAGCATCTTTGAAAAGCGCATCGCGTCTCTCCTTGAATACCATACGTTCACACATCGCTGCCGTTTTCGTTTTTACACGGTCACGGTTCACGGCCGTTAAGGCATGTTCTCCTGATACACTTTAATCTTGGCCTTTTCCCGCAGGTCCTTGAGCCACTTGTTGACGCCCTCTTCTTCTTTTTGCGCCTGAAGACGCTTTTTCAACTCGTCTTTGTCCTTATCAAATCCCTTGGTATCCGCGTCCTTTATCTCTTTGAGCCTGAAGACGAAATGCCTTCCGCCGGATTGGAGCGGGTCGGGAAAATAAGGCGCGGACTTGTCAAGGTTGAAGAACCTGTCGTCTCCGCCCGCAAAGACGTTGAGTTTCTTTATAGTCCCGTCTTTCTTACTGAAAGGGCCGGTCTCGGCGACTTTAAACTTTTCCTTTTTGGCAAGGGCGAAGAAGTCCTCACCGCCTTTGACCTTTTTGAGGAACGCTGCGGCCGCGTTTTTGGCCTCTTCCTCGGCCTTTTCCAAACGCAGTTTCTTCTTCACTATTTCGCTTATGAGCTTATACTCCGGGACGCGCGCGTCAACGCGCTCGACAATCTTTATGAGATAAAAACCCTCGTGGGTCTGCAGCGGTCGGCTGACCTCGCCTTCGCGCAGCGCAAACGCCGCGTCGCGCAGGACGTCTTGGCGCGCAAACTCCGTAAGATTATCGGCCTCGGAGAAAAGGCCCGTTGAAAAAACTTTAACGTATTTGCGTCCGGCAGCGGCCTTTTTTAATTCCTCGACGTTCTTTGCGTCTTTGAAGGGTTTATCAAGGGCTATTATTATGTCCTTTGCCTCCACCCACGACTTTTGAACGAGGAGCGTCTTTCGGAGCGCGCCCTCCGCGTCTTTTAAAGAGGTCTTGCCTCCGCCCCTTCTCTCCTCAGCCAAGATTATGTGAAAACCATAACCTGACTCTACCGCGGCGCTTATCTCGCCCTTCTTGAGCGCAAACAGCCCGTCTTCAAAGGGCTTTACCATCATGCCGCGTTTTACCCATCCGAGGTCCCCGCCCTTTTCCTTTGAGCCGGGGTCCATCGAATATTTTTTCGCAAGCTGTGCGAACCGCGAGGGGATACCCCTGCCAGCGGCTTTTTTTAGTTCCTTGATGATTTCTTCGGCCTTTTTCCGCGCATCTTCCTTTGCCTTTGCGCCGTCCTTTTCCTTGGGGTCGGGCGGTATGAGTATGTGCCTTGCCTTTATCTCCTCGGGCGTCTCGAACTCCTTTGGATTTTTTTCGTAGTATTCCTTAATCTCTTCAGCGGAGACTAAAACGGCCTTTGCAGCCTCCTTGAAATCAACAAAGGCGTAGAATGCGTTTACCTTAACCGGGGTCATGAACATGGAGCCGTTTTTCTTGAGATACTCCGCAGCCTCATCGTCCGTGACCTTAACCATATCAACGAAGCGTCCCGCGTCCACGGCAACGTAATCAAGATTTATCTTTTTGTTTTCCCTTTGATAGGCCTTGCGCGCTTCGTCATCCGTAACCGTCACAACGCCTACGGCCGCAACGCGGGCCTTTTCAACGAGCATATCCTCCTCGATGCTCTTCTCAAAATCGCGCTCTTTGTATCTATTGGCGGCGAGCACCTTTTTGTAGACCTCGATGTCAAAGACACCGGCTTTGGAAAACGCGGGTATGGCCTTTATGGTGTCTTGAACCTCCGCTACGCTTGCAGCCATGCCCTTCGACTTAGCGTCGTTTTTGGCGAGTATCCTGTTGATGAGGATGTCGAGGGATTTCTGCTTCAACTGCATCTTCTCCATCGTCTCGTCCGAGAGCTTTCCTCCAAACATCCCCTTATAGTAATCCGTCTGTCTCCTGTAGATGGCCGTAAAATCCTTTGCGGAAATGGTCTCCCCGTCAACCGCAGCCACTGCGGCCCCGTCCTTTTCGCCGTATTTAGACGGGCCGGCTCCCCAGAAGATAAAAACGATTACGATGGCGGCAAAGACCAGCAATATTACTACGGAACTCTTTCTTTTTCTCAAGCTTTCAAGCATCTTGGACTCCTTGTAAACGGCGGGATGTAATTAAGGTCACTGATTAAACTCACCAGCGGAGTATGATAAAGAAAATTTGCCGTAAATTCAACTGATTTTATCCCTTTTGTCCTTGCATAGCTTATAAGTCTTCTGATATTATTATTGGGATAAACGCAGCGCCAAACGCCGCTAAATTCCACGCGCCGGAGCGCAACCGGTTTTTAAGGAGATACAAAGACCGATGTTCAACTACATACTCGGCATGTTTTCAAACGACCTTGCGATAGATCTGGGCACCGCAAGCACTCTCATATACGTCAAGGGCAAAGGCATCGTCACGAACGAGCCTTCGGTCGTTGCGGTTAAAAAAGACGGGCGCGGCAAAAGAGTGCTCGCCGTGGGCAAAGAGGCCAAGGCCATGCTCGGCAGGACCCCCGGCAACATCGCGGCAATCAGGCCGCTTAAAGACGGCGTCATAGCGGATTTCGAGGTCACCGAGGAGATGCTTAAATACTTCATCGCCAAGGTGCACAACCGCCGATTATTAGTGCGCCCGCGCATAATAATCGGCGTGCCCTCCGGCATAACGCAGGTCGAGAAAAGGGCCGTGAAGGAATCCGCCTTCTCCGCCGGCGCGTCCGAGGTATACCTCATTGAAGAACCGATGGCCGCGGCCATCGGCGCTGGGCTGCCCATCACCGAACCATCCGGCAACATGATAGTTGACATCGGGGGAGGCACGGCCGAGATAGCCGTCATATCGCTCGCGGGCATAGTGCAGGCCAAATCCGTGCGCATAGGCGGGGACAAATTGGACGAGGCCATAGTCCAGTATATAAAGAGAAAATACAACCTCTCCATCGGCACCGGAGTAGCCGAAAGAATAAAGATGTCCGTCGGGCTTCCCCTGCTCGAGGAAAAACCCCCAAAGGTCGAGATAAAAGGCTCAAACCTCATAACCGGCATACCCACCACCCTTGAGATAGAGGCCTACGAGATACGCGAGGCATTGAACGAACCAATAAGCGCGCTCATAGACGCCGTCAAGCACGTCCTTGAGATGACCCCGCCTGAGCTGTCGGCCGACCTCGTTGACAAGGGAATCGTGCTTGCCGGAGGCGGGGCCCTGATAAGAAACCTCGACATAATACTCAGGGAAGAGACCAAACTTCCCGTAACCGTCGCGGAAGACCCCCTCACCTGCGTCGTCATGGGCGCGGGCAAGGTGCTCGACGAGATAAAACTCTTGAAGGACGTAACTATACCGGAATGAACTCAGCGCCGTTTTTCATCGCGGACGTTAGCGCGGACTTCGCGGCAGCGCGATGAAAAGCGGCGCTGTGGAGTATCGAAGGGTTTTATGCTGAAATTGTCTCGAAGCAAGTTTAGAGAAATTAGACCCCGAAAGGGGAATAACAGCGCGGCATTGCACCAGACCACAGGGGTGGCAGACTACCCATGCCGCAGTTCAAGAAAAAAAATAATTCGCGCCGTTTAACCGCAGCTAAGACATTTACGCCGATGAGTATCTCCGAACGGACAATCAGCTCTTACCTGAAAAAACACCAGATCGTCATCGCCTCGATCTTCCTCGCCCTTTATTCCCTCCACCTCGCCCTCACATACAAACAGGACATCCCAAGGGGCTATATCGTCAAGGGGGCCGTGTATTACGCCGCATATCCCGTCCAGAGGCTGCTCATCGGGACCAAGTCCGCCGTTGCCGGCGCATGGTCGCATTATGTGTATCTCATAGGCACAGCCGAAGAAAACGACGAGTTGAAAAAAAACATCTCGGCGCTCCGGAGCGAAAACAACAGGCTCAGGGAAGAGATAAACCTTTCCCGCAGGCTCAAAGACCTCCTTGAATACAGGGATGCGGCTAAATTCGACACTACGGGCGCAAACATCCTCTCATACAACGCTAATGATTGGTCCCGAACCGTCCTCATAAACAAGGGTAAAGACGACGGCATCCGCAAAGACCTCGCGGTCATAACCCCCGCCGGGGTCGTGGGCCGCGTCATCGAGACAGGCGGGAAGACAGGAAGCGTGCTCCTCAATACCGATAGCCGGTCGAATATTGACGTATACGTTCAGCGCACGAGGGTAAAGGGCGTAGCCGAGGGCAACGGCAACGGCGGCATGGCGCTTAAATACATCCGGCTCGACGACGACGTGATGGTCGGAGACATGCTTCTCACGTCTGGCATCTCCGGAATATTCCCCAAGGGTCTTCCAGTCGGCGAGATCGTGAGGATTGAAAAGGGCAAAGACAACTTCTTCATTTATATCGAGGCGCGCCCGGCAGTGGACTTTAAAACGCTCGAGGACGTGCTTGTCGTAACCGAGAGCGGATTTTTCTATAAGGAGTAACGACCGTGAACCGTGACCGTGAACCGTGACCGTAAAGGATTAGTTTTTACACGGACACGGTCACGGACACGGCCGTTACACGGTCTTTACCATGAAAGAACTTTTGGCCTTTCTCCCGATAACAATCGCTTACCTTGCCTTCAGAAGCACGGTATCAGCCAACGTCCCGGCGCCGGACGTAGTGCTGCTCATAGTCTTTTTCATGGCCGTCAGGGGGGCCTCTCTTGAAGGGCTTCTCGCGGCCTTCGTGCTCGGTTATATCGAGGACGCCTTCACGGGCGGCGTGCTCGGCTCGTCGTCATTCGCCCTGATAATCGTCCATATAACCGTTCACCTCGCCTCGAAAAAAGCGCACTTCTCCACCCCGGGCATAAGGGCCGGAGGCGCGCTTTTTTTCTCCCTGCTCAAAAGCCTTCTCATATTCGCGGCCATCCGCTCCTCAGGCGTTAGGGCCGAACTTTTTTGGGGCATTGCGGCAACGGCAATTACAACCGGCGTCTTTGCGCCGGCGGCGATGAATCTGCTCGCAAGGCTGTCTTTTTTCCTGAACCCACATGGATTTAAGAACGAAACGCAGTGAGCGAATATTATCCAGATAAAGGGCCGGTTGAGTTCAAGCGGCGCGCAACCGTCGCGGTCGTTATAGCATGGGCGGCCTTTTCGCTCTTAGCCGCGCGCCTTTGGCACCTGCAGGCCAAAGAGGGCGGCTTCTACACCGACCTGTCGCAAAGCAACAGCATACGTCTCATAAAGGCCGTAGCCCCAAGGGGTATCATATTCGACAGAAACGGCGTCAAGGTGGCCGACAACAGGCCAAGCTACGACCTTTTCATAATCCCTGAGGACGTATTGAACTGGGACATGACCCGCGCCATGTTGAAGGGTATGGCCGGCCTCGGCGCGGACGAGATAGACGAAAAGATTGACAATGCCAAGGGCAGGCCGCCGTTTCAGATGATAAGGCTCAAAGAAGACCTCCCGTGGGACGAGGCCGTAAAGATAGAGAGCTACAAATACGAGATACCCGGACTCATACTCGACGTAACCCCCAAGAGGGCGTATATCTACGGACCGGCATTCGCCCACCTTATAGGACACCTCGGCGAGATAAACGAAAAAGAACTAAAGGGTCTCAAGAAAAAAGGCGCCGGATACTCGCTCGGCGACATGATAGGCAAATACGGGCTTGAGAAGGCGCGCGAAAAGGAGCTTCGCGGCGCGGACGGCGGAAAAAAAATCGAGGTTGACGCGCGCGGCAGAAAGATAAAACTCATCAAAGGCGCCCCTCCTTATCCGGGGTTGGAGATAAGACTCACGGTTGACTTGAAGACCCAGCTGTCCGCTTACGCCGCAATGAAAGACATGGCCGGGGCAGCTGTCGCCATAGAGCCGTCCACCGGAAGGATACTTGCGATGGTAAGTTCTCCGGCATTCGACCCTAACGCCCTTTCAACCGGCATATCGAGTGCGGATTGGATAAAGCTCGTTGAAAACCCCCTCGACATCCTCAACAACAGGGCCATACAGGGACTCTATCCGCCGGCCTCGACGTTCAAACCCATACACGCCGCGGCCGCGCTCGAGGAAAAAGTCATAACGCCGGCGACCGAGATATTCTCCGGCCCGTCGTTGTGGTTCGCAAAACGCGAATACCGCGACTGGAAAGAAGGCGGGCACGGCATAATTAAAGTCCACAAGGCCATCGTCGAGTCCTCCGATACATTTTTCTATCAGGTCGGCCTAAAACTCGGCGTTGAGGGGCTCTCAATATACGCCAAGAACTTCGGTCTCGGCGCGAAGACGGGCATAGAACTTCCCAACGAAAAGAACGGTCTTGTGCCCTCCTCCGCGTGGAAGCTGAAGGCCACCGGCACGCGGTGGTACGAGGGAGAGACTATATCGTTAGCCGTGGGTCAGGGCTTCATGCTCGCCACCCCGCTCCAACTCGCAAACGCATACGCGGCCATAGCCAACGGAGGCACGCTCTACCTTCCGCAGACCGTCGAGGACGTGCGCGCCCCGGACGGCGCGGTGTTGGAGAGGTTTTCCCCAAAGGCGCTTTCAAGATTGAAGATATCCGCAAAAAATCTCGAAGTCGTGAAAGAGGCGTTAACAGGCGTTACGCACGAAGAGGGCGGCACGGCCCTTTTTCTCAAGGCGAGCAACCTGAAGATTGCCGGAAAGACCGGCACCGCTCAGGTGACAAAGCTCAGGGAGCGGGTGAAAAACATCGAAAAGACGGCGTATAAATACAGGGACCACGCATGGTTTGCCGGGTACGCCCCCTATGACGACCCTAAGATAGCCGTAGTGGTGATAGTGGAGCATGGGGGCTTCGGCGCGAGCGCCGCGGCGCCGGTTGCAAACGCGATATTCAAGGCATACCTCGGCGAGGCGGCGCCGAACGCCGGACAGACGCCTCCATCGCAACCCTCGACCATACAGGCTGCGGCCCAGAAACAAACGGAGACGTATGATACCCTCTCCCCAAGGGGAGAGGGCTGGGTGAGGGGGATAAATGATTGACAGACGACTTTTTACGCATTTCGACTGGTTCACCTTCTCTCTCACGGCTGCGCTTACCGCGATTGGATTGGCGAGCGTCTACAGCGCAACGCACGCCCAAATGCCTGCGATATACAAAAAAGAAGTCTACTGGATTATCATAGGCTTGGCAGGCCTTGCAGCCGCCGTAACAATCAACTACCTGCTCTTGGAGAGGCTTGCCTACGCGCTCTGGGGCGGCGCGGTAATTCTCCTCGTCTCCGTCCTCTTCATCGGAAAGACCACCGCAGGCGCGCGGCGTTGGCTCAACCTCGGTCTTTTTTCGCTGCAACCGTCGGAACTCGCCAAACTCGCGCTTATTATCGCGCTCGCCAAATACTTCACGTCAAGGCCCGTGCCGTCAAAAGGTTTGGCGCTTAAAGACCTCGCCTTGCCGGCGGTATTTCTGCTCGTGCCGTTTCTCCTTGTCGTAAAGCAGCCCGACCTCGGCACCGCCATAATACTCTGGCTAATATTCTGGACCATGACGCTCATGGTCAGGGTACGAACCCGGACGCTTGTCGGCATCGTCGCGGTCTTTATGGCGCTCACGCCCATAGCATGGAAGATGCTCAAGGGATACCAAAAGGCGCGGCTTATGAGCTTTCTCGACCCCGCCAAAGACCCTCTTGGCACCGGATACCACGTCATGCAATCGAAAATTGCCATAGGCTCGGGCGGAATTTTCGGAAAGGGCTTTACCAACGGCACGCAGGGCAACCTCATGTTTCTGCCTGAGCATCACACGGACTTCATATTCGCCGTCTACGCCGAGGAGTGGGGGCTTGCCGGTTCAATGGTTCTTTTGTCGCTTTTTCTGATTCTCATCCTCAACGGCTTTAACGCCGCGAACGATGCAAAGGACAGGTTCGGCTTTTTGGTGGCCTTCGGAATGACGACGATGCTTTTCTGGCACGTCGCCATAAACCTCGGCATGGTCTCAGGGATGCTCCCGGTCGTCGGGGTGCCCCTGCCGTTTATCAGCTACGGCGGGTCGTTCCTCGTTACCGCGATGATTGCCGCCGGGCTTATAATAAACATCAAGATGCGGGGTTTCATGTTTTAGCGGAGACTAACGGGTGAAAAAACTCATTACCCTCTTTCTCGCTGAGGGCGCATATTTGGGGCGCGTGCGCGCCATGCCCGGGACGCTTGGCTCCCTATGGGGAATTCCACTGGCGTGGGCGGCCTCTTTTTTGGGGATTGCAGGGCAGGCGGCGTTTACCGTCCTTGTCTGCGTTGCTGCAATTATAATCTCCGGCGCCGCGGCAAAGACGCTTGGCGAAAAAGACCCTGAGCAAATCGTCATAGACGAGGCCGCCGGATTTTTGGCCGCGGTTTTCCTTATCCCGTTTACGCCGTTTAACTTAATATTGGCCTTTATTCTTTTCAGGATTTTTGATATTGTGAAACCTTGGCCGGTTCGCCAAATTGACAAGAATATCAAGGGAGGCGCCGGGATAGTGCTCGATGACGTTGCCGCCGGGATCTTTGCCAATATATGCGTTCAGGCCGTAATCAGGATAGCGCCAATGTCATGGCGGGGATGACCGCAAAGCAAGCCTCCGGCGCGTTTAAGGCAACGGCCCTCGGAGCGTCTCTAAAAAGAAATAATCTAACGCTCGCCGCGGCTGAGTCGTGCACCGGCGGGTTTCTCTCTCACCTGTTCACGAATATCCCCGGAAGCTCCGATTGGTTTAAGGGGGGCGTCGTTGCATACGATAACGCCGTAAAGACAAAGATCCTCGGCGTCAAGGCCTCCACTATCGAGAGGCACGGCGCAGTTTCGGAGGAAACCGCCGTTGAGATGGCGCGAGGGATAAAAAAGAAACTCGATGCGGACGTCGGCGCGGCAATAACCGGAATTGCCGGCCCCGGCAAGGGCATACCGGGTAAGCCCGTCGGCACGGTTTACATCTGCGTTGCTTCCGCGCGCAAAAAGACCGTAAAAAAATTCCAATTCAAAGGCGCGCGTGTTAAGATAAAAACGCTCTCAGCCTTGAAGGCCGTAGAGATGCTTGAAAGGTTCGTCTTACGCGGCGCGTTGAAATAAACCAGTTCGTGAAACAAGAGGCCGGGAAAAAACATAATTGGACAAAATAAGGTGCTTCATAGCCATCGCCATACCGGAAGAGTTGAGGGAAAAACTCCGCCGGATTAAGACCGCGCTTGACGCTGGGTATCGCGGGGTTTCATGGACCAAGCCTGAAAACATCCACCTGACGCTAAAATTTCTCGCGGAGATTGACGCGGCGTCCGTGGAGCCGGCAGCCAAGGCCATTAATGAAGCAGCCGTCTTTGCCGCGCCTTTTACGCTTACGGCGGAAGGCATCGGGGGTTTTCCCTCGCTCAAAGGCCCTCGGGTCATCTGGGCCGGAATAAAAGACCACCCCGGCCTGACGGAACTGCGCGGAAAGATAGAAGACGGACTCGCCGCAATAGGTTTCGAGAGGGATGCGCGCAGGTTTCACCCGCATCTTACGCTTTGCAGGATAAAATCCGTTGACGACTCGGTCTCTCTCGGACGGGCCGCGCAGGGGTTCGGCAGCGGAGCGACCCATGAGATAAACGTCGCGGAGATTATTTTATACAAGAGCGTTTTAAAACCGGAAGGCTCCGAGCATACGGCGCTGAAAAGAATAACCCTCGGTCCGCGCAGGTAAACTTACGCCGGTTTTTTGTTGCGCCGTCAGGAGAGTTTCTTGGCAAATAAAGTTTCAAGTGTGGTAGCATGAAGGCGGTCGGTCAAACCTCTTGTTGCGCCGTAAGGAGTTTCCTCCCGACGGCAAATAAATTTGCTGAAATGAGGCGAAAGGAGGGGGTGAATTATGAAGTGGAAAGATATTGTCATACAATATAGAGACGAATGGGTGCTCATAGAAGCAAAAAAAGTAGATGAAAAATTCAATTTAAAAGACGGCGAAGTCATTTCACATTCAAAGGATAAATCCGAGATATACCAGCAGCTTCTAAAATTGAAAAAGAAAAAGAAGATATACATAGAATACACGGGAAAGATACCCGAAGAGCTTGCCGTGGTGCTCTATTATCATGAAACGGTATAAACTCGAAAGGCACGGTTGTCTTTTGATGACAAGGGCGTTTGTAGAGGGGGCAAACGGCAAGGCATATCCAAAGCTCCTGCTTGATACAGGTTCCGCATATACCATCCTTTCACAGGAGATCCTTGAGTTTATCGGTTCCAGTCCGGCAACAGCTGCAAAAAGACAGCGCATAATTACAGGCAGTGGATATGAGATTGTCCCCGTTGTTTCGGTAAAACGGTTCAACTGTTTTGGAAAAGCATTGAAGGGGTTTCCGATACTCGGCCATACATTGCCGTTTGGCGTATATGTGGACGGACTGCTCGGCATGGATTTTTTGAGCAGTTTTGATATTGAGATAAAGACGCAAAATGGGGGAATAGTCGTGAGGTAATGAGCTTGCTTAAGATTTATGGGGGCGCATTATGAAAAGGATATTTGGATATTTTTTAATGCGGAGGTAACGGTTGTCCTTGACGCATGTTTTTCAGGCGCGGGCGGCAGGAGCGTGCTTGCAAAAGGCGCAAGGCCTCTGGTGATGACAACGGATGCGTCGGTCATTTCATCTAACATGGCTGTGCTTTCGGCGACGCAGGGCGCGCAGATTTCTTCATCCTCTCCTGAAAAGGGGCATGGGATATTCACCTGCTGCTTTCTCAAGGCATTAAAAGAAGGCAAGAAAAACATCGCCGATATTTACGAATACATAAAACCGCTGGTCGAGGACGAGGCAAAACAAATCAACGTCCAACAATCCCCGAGCATAAGCCCGGATGCGGAGAAGATAAGGGGAAGGTTTACATTGAGGCGGTAAGATTGAGAGGCCTTTCTCGTTACCAAGCCTGCCCCCGCTTCAAGCACGCGAGGGCAGTCTTGGTAACGCAATTGCTTATGAAGTTCCGGCTTCATCAATAAAAAGAAGACGGTGGGCGGCGCCGCCTTGACAAGGACATAGAATCCGCAAAGACAAAAGATGAACTTACGTTAGTTTTTAAATCTCAACGGGAGGTCTTTTGATGGCAAACGCACCGGCACCCCAGCCGTCCTCTGCGAACAAAAACAAGGCGCTTGACTTGGCGGTAGCGCAGATAGAAAAGCAGTTCGGCAAGGGTTCCATCATGAAACTCGGAAAGGACGCGGTTGTCCCGGACGTCAGCGTCATATCAACCGGCTCCCCCGCCGTAGATATAGCCCTTGGGATAGGAGGCGTGCCCAGAGGCCGCGTGGTCGAGATATTCGGGCCTGAGTCTTCCGGCAAAACGACTTTGGCGCTGCACATCACGGCGCAGGCGCAAAAGGCCGGCGGCTCGGTCGCGTTCATAGACGCGGAGCACGCCCTCGACGTTGCTTACGCTAAAAAGCTCGGCGTTAATATTGACGAACTGCTCCTCTCCCAGCCCGACACCGGAGAGCAGGGACTTGAAATCGCGGACGTGCTGATAAGGAGCGGCGCGGTTGACGTCATCGTGATTGATTCCGTGGCGGCGCTCGTCCCGAGGGCAGAGCTTGAAGGCGACATGGGGGACGCGCACATGGGGCTGCACGCGCGCCTCATGAGCCAGGCCCTCCGTAAACTCACGGCCACCATCAGCAAGAGTAAGACCTGCGTCATATTCATTAACCAGATTCGCCACAAGATAGGCGTCATGTTCGGAAGCCCGGAAACCACGACCGGCGGCAACGCGCTGAAGTTCTACGCATCCGTAAGGATAGACATAAGGAAGATCGGCCAGATAAAACAGGGTGAGAGCGTCATCGGAAATAGGATCAGGGTCAAGATAGTAAAAAATAAACTCGCCCCTCCCTTTAGGGACACGGAGGCGGACATACTCTTCAACGAGGGCATATCCAAAGAGGGCGACATCCTCGATTTAGGCTCTAACGCCAACATAATCGAAAAATCCGGCGCGTGGTTCTCTTACGAGAACGAACGCCTCGGACAGGGCAGAGAATCCGCGCGGGTCTATCTGAAGGAACATCCCGAAAAAACCCTTGAAATCGAACGAAAAATACTGCAACATTTCGGCATAAAAACCAAAAAGGAGTAGCGTATGGCAGATATAGATTTAAGCGCTATATTAAACGTCGCCGTCAAAGGCAAGGCGTCCGACGTGCACATAAAGGCCGGCTTGCCTCCCATTTTGAGGATATACGGCAACCTCGTGCCGATAAAGGGCTTTGAAAGGCTCGCCCCGGACGAGATTAACAAGGCTGCCCAGCGGATAATGAACGACGGCCAGAAGGAGACCTTCAAAAAACACCAGCAGGTGGACATGGCCTACAGCGTGCCGGGGCTCGGGCGCTTCAGGGTAAATATCTTCCTGCAAAGGGGCGCGGTGGGCATCGTCCTGCGCGTCATCCCGATAAAGATACAAAACTTCGAGGAATTGAACCTGCCTCAAGTTCTCCGCACGATTTCAAACGAGGTCAGGGGCCTTATACTCGTAACGGGCGTAACCGGGAGCGGCAAATCAACGACGCTCGCCTCGGTCATGGATTATATCAACAGCAACCGTTCAGCCCACATCATCACCGCCGAAGACCCCATTGAGTACCTGCACAGGGACAAGATGTCCATAATCAACCAAAGGGAAATCGGCGTTGACGCGCAATCCTTCTCCGAGGCGTTAAGGGGCGCGCTGCGCCAAGACCCGGACGTCATCATGGTCGGCGAGATGCGCGACCTCGAAACGGTCGAGATTGCCCTCACAGCAGCCGAGACCGGGCACCTCGTCCTCTCGACGCTGCATACGATAGACGCAATGGAGACCATCAACAGGGTTGTCTCGGTCTTCCCTCCGTATCAGCAAAAACAAATCAGGATACAGCTTGCCGGCGTCATAAAGGGCATCATCTCGCAAAGGCTTATCCCGACGAAAGACGGCATGGGCAGAGTCCCGGCGGTCGAGGTCATGGTCACCACGTCGCGGATAAGGGAGTGCATCGAGGACAAGGAAAAGACAAAAGAGATAGCGGACGCCATATCCAAGGGATTTACCACTTATGGGATGCAGACCTTCGACCAATCGCTCCTCTCGCTCATGAATAAAGACATGATTACTTACGAAGAGGCCCTGCGCGAGTCCAGCAACCAGGCGGACTTCGAGCTGAAGGTCAAGGGCATCTCAGGCACCTCGGATTCGGATTGGAAAAACTTCGAGAAGGGCGCTGACACCAAAGGCGGCGGCCCGCCCGCAGGCGGCGGTGGCGGCGGCATAGACAGGTTCTAATCCCCTTATGGGGTAGTAATACCCCTAAGGAGGGCAATGCCCCCTCCCCTGCCCTGATAATGATGAGACGAAACGATTCCCCGTTTATGGCTTACAAGGACAAGTTGGGGCGGAGCGTTAGGGCATCGGGGAATAATCCCAAAAACGTCCTCAATACCGCAGTCAAGCTGCTTTCCATTAGGCAGCACTCGGTCAAGGAACTGGGCGCAAAGCTCGCCTTAAAGGGTTTCGACGCCGCGGAGATCGAAAAGACCGTTGCATATCTCCTCGACGCCAACTATCTTGACGACGCCAAGTATGCCGCCGCCCTTACCGGCGCGCGGGCGATACACAAACACTGGGGGCCCGCAAAAATAAGGGCTGAACTCTCGGCAAAGGGCGTGTCGCCGGAGATAATAAAAACGGCGGTCAGCGGACAATTCGGCGGCGCTGGCGCTGGGGAGGCAGACGCGGGGGAGATACCCCCCTTCGCGCGCGCCGCGCTTGAGAAGTGGCTCAAGAAAAAAGCCTTGAACCTTCCACTCGACAAAAAAAATCTCGCAAGGGCGATTAGATTCCTCATTAGCCGCGGTTTTTCGACGGCTGCGGCAATGACAGCCGCAGGGGGGCGGATATCCTCATACATTTCTGACGGCGAGTAAACCCCATCTCATTTTGCCTAAAGACATCCTTGGAAAAAATAAAAAGAAATGGAATCGTCCGAAATCAGAAAAAGGTTCGTTGAATTCTTCGCAAGGCGCGGCCATGTTATCGTGCCTTCGTCGTCCCTCGTCCCCAAGAATGATCCGACTCTCCTTTTCACCAACGCGGGCATGGTGCAGTTCAAAGGCGTGTTTCTCAATGAGGAGACCCGTCCGTACAAGCGCGCGGTCTCATGCCAGAGGTGCATGAGGGCCGGAGGCAAACACAACGACCTTGAAAACGTCGGGAAAACCGCGCGCCACCACACGTTCTTCGAGATGCTCGGCAATTTTTCGTTCGGCGATTATTTCAAAGAAGCCGCCGTAGAATACGCATGGGAGTTTCTCACCGTCGAGATGGGTCTGCCCAAAGACAAACTCTGGGTTACGGTCTTCGAGACCGACGCTGAGGCTGAGGCCTTCTGGAAGAAAAAAACCGGACTGCCGGACGAGAGAATCATCAGGATGGGCGTCAAGGATAACTTCTGGTCAATGGGAGACACCGGCCCATGCGGGCCGTGTTCGGAAATATTATTCGACCAAGGGGCAGAGGCCGGATGCGGCAAACCCGAATGCGCCGTAGGTTGCGACTGCGACAGATACCTTGAGATATGGAACCTTGTGTTCATGCAGTATGACAGGGACGTTGATGGGACGCTCAAACCCCTGCCCAGCCCCTGCATTGACACGGGCATGGGTCTTGAGCGGCTTGCCTGCGTCATGCAGGGCAAAAAGTCCAACTACGACACCGACCTCTTCCAACCGCTGACGGAGTGCATATCTAAAATCTCAGGCGTTAGATACGGCGCCCACGCCGGAAGCGACGTGTCCATGCGGGCAATCGCGGACCACGCGCGCGCCGTTACTTTTCTGATAAGCGAAGGCGCGCTGCCGGGTAACGTCGGCAGGAACTATGTTCTGCGCAGGATTATCCGGCGCGCTGCGCGGCACGGGAGGTTTTTGGGCATTAAGGAGCCTTTCCTGTGGAAGGTGAACCTGTTGGTTGTCGAGCTTATGGAGGGCATTTACCCGGAGATGAAGGATAGCATCGGCGTTATCTCCCGCGCAACAAAGGGCGAAGAGGAGCGATTCTTCGAGACGCTTGAACGCGGGCTTTCCATGCTCGACGCGGAGGTAGAGCGCCTTAAACGCGAAGGCGGCTCGATTATCCCCGGGCCATCGGCCTTCAAGCTCTACGACACCTACGGTTTTCCGGTTGACCTTACCGCCGACATAGTTAAAAAAGACGGCTTTATCGTAGATGAGGACGGTTTCACGAAGGCCATGGGCGAACAGAGACAAAGGGCGCGGGCAGCGTGGAAGGGAGCGGCATCCGGCGATAAAGTCGAGCTTTACAAAAACATCCATGACTCGGGCGTCAGGTCCGAATTCATCGGTTATCAGATGGAGTCGTCGTCATCAAGGGCGCTTTGCATCATAAAAGGCAACGACACCGTTGACAGGGCAAACGCCGGCGACGAGGTCGAGATAATAACCGAGGAAACGTCTTTTTACGGAGAATCAGGCGGCCAAACCGGGGACAACGGCCAGATGACCAATGCCGGGGGCGCGAAGGTGGATGTCATTGACACGAAAAAGCCCCTTGCCGATCTCATCGTGCATCATTGCAAGATTACCGCAGGCTCCGTAACAATTGACGATACGTTGGAGCTGCGCCCGGATATACTTATGAGGCGCGCGGCGGCCCGCAACCACACGGCCACTCACATCCTGCACGCGGCCCTGCGCACGCTTGTCGGCAGCCACGTAAAGCAAGCCGGTTCGCTCGTCTCACATAAGGGTCTCAGATTCGACTTCAACCACTTCGAACCGCTCAGCAATGAAACCCTCAGAAAAATAGAAGACGCTGCCAACGAGGCGATACTCGACAATATTGAGGTCATGACCGACGTGCTGCCTTACAAAGAAGCGGTCTCAAGGGGGGCGCTCGCTTTTTTCGGCGACAAATACGGGGAACTTGTGCGTATGGTCAGCGTAGCAGGCGTAAGCGCGGAACTTTGCGGCGGCACGCACGTAACACGCACGGGCGACATCGGTCTTATAAAGATAATCTCCGAGACCTCTGTCGCGTCAGGCGTGAGGAGGATAGAGGCAATGACGGGCGCATCGGCCTTCGACATGTTACGCGCATCCGATGATATTCTCAAAGAGGCCGCGCATATCCTCAAGTCCCCCAAAACGGAAGCGCCGGAAAAAATAAAAAAACTCCTCGAAGACTGGAAGGCCGCACTTCGAGAAGTGGAGCGGCTCAATGGTAAGGGCAAGGCCGGCGACGCCGAAGGGTTGCTCTCGTCCGTCAACAAAATAAAGGGCGTAAAGACCATCGTCGCAAAGGTTTCAACCGGCGATGCAAAAGAGATGCGCGGGATGGCGGATGTTTTAAGGGGCAAACTCGGAAGCGGCGTGGTTGTGCTCGCGGGCGCGCATGAGGATAAGGCGTTCATACTTGCCGCCGTGACAAAAGACCTTACGGGGCGCATACCTGCAGGCGATATTATAAAGAGGCTTGCCCCTGTCATCGGCGGAAAGGGCGGAGGCAGAGCCGACCTCGCTCAGGCCGGCGGCGAGGCATCGAAAATCGGCGACGCGATAAAGGCGGCGCACAAAACGATCGAAGAGATGCTGTAACGGCCGTAATGAGGCCGTGACCGTGAACCGTGCCCGTGAAAAGATTTTCCTCTCGTTCCCAAGCTCCGGCTTGGGAACGATGTTGCGCGGGAAGCTTAGCTTCCCGATAATTGCGTTACCAAGCGGAGCTTGGTGACGAGAGGCTAAGCAACCCGTAGCTCAGGGCTTTAGCCCTGATATAATCAGACCTAAAGGTCTGAGCTACAATCCCATTCCCTAAGAGGACGCTTTTACTTTTGAGGGGTCAAGAGCAGGTTCAGATACATCTGCGCCATCTTGTCATCCGGTCTTTTCCGCAGCACCTTCAGCCATTCGGTCTTTGCCTTTTCGTGCCGGCCCATGACGTAGTAAGTGAGTCCGAGTTGTATCCGTGAAGACGGGTGATCGGGGTTGCGCTCAACCGCCTCTTCAAGCGTCTTTAACGCCTTGCCGTATTCCTTCATGTCGCGGTACGCTGCGCCTAAATGGATACGGATGTCAATGAACTCCGGGCGCAGGCTCAAAGCCTTCTGATACTCCTCCGCCGCGTCGGCGTAATGACCGAGGTCTTTGTAGATGTTGCCTACCTCGGCGTGCATGTTGGCGAGTTTGCCCTTAACGAACGGGTCGAGATAGGTCTTCTCTTCTCTCCTCACGTCCCTTGCCTTTTCGTATATGGCGGACGATTTGTCGTACCTGCCCAGTTCGTTATACACGACCGAGAGGTTTAGCGACGACTCGGTGTAGTTGGGGTTTATGCCGAGCGCCTTCTGGAAGGCGGAGATCGCCTCTTCAAAGCGGGATTTTTGATAATACAAAAGGCCGAGCATGTTGTATACGTCGGCGAAGGTCTGCTTCTCCTTCACGACGAATTCAAAACACTGCAGGGCGGTGTCGTACTTTTTTTCCTCGAAGGACTTTTTGCCGAGTTCGTAGTAATACTGCCAACCCTTTTCGACGGTTTCCTCTCCCACGCTTCCTCCTTGAAAAACAGCTGCCGGTTATCCGTTATCGGTTAAGGGATGTTTCTACTGATAACCGTTCACCGATAACCGTTTTTTACGTTCAGATATCCTTCAACCTGCCTCTTGCGTCTCCGGCAAATGGACTTTCGGGATAATTGGCAACGAGAGCGGTGTATGCCTCTTTTGCGAGCCGCTTTTCCCCGAGATGGCCGTAGGATTCGCCGATGTAGTAAAGCGTCTTGTCGGATATGCCGGCGTCCGGATAATTTTTAAGAATGTCGCGCAGCCTCGCAAGGGCACCCTTGTAATTGTCTCCGTTGAAGTAAAAATCCGCGATATAGAACTCCCTCTCGGCAAGTCTATGTTTTAGAAAAATGGACATCTCCCTCGCCTTGCCTGTGTAGATGGAGCCTTGATATCCGGCAACGAGGTCCTCGAATGCGAAAAGAGCCTTTTTTGTGGACGTCTGGTCCCTGTCGACGCTCAAAATCTCCTTAAAGTGACTCATCCCCTTTTGAAAAAGCGCGTAACCGGCCATTGGATGGCGCGGGTGCATCGCCGTGAAGTTGGTGTAATAAGAGGCCGCGTCATCGAATTTGCCCGTTGAATAATAAACGTCTCCGAGCATCAAGAGCGCCTCTACCGCGAGGGGGTCTAAAGGGTGCTGCTCCATAAGTTCTTTGTAGAGCTTTTCGGCGTCTTCATACTGCTCCGAGACATGTGCGCTGACGGCCTTGCCGTAGAGTTCCTTAGGCGGTACCCTGCCGTGAACGAGTTCCTCGGTGGTCGAGCAGCCGTAGAGCGCCGCAAAAACCATCGCCGTCAAAAAGACGGCCTTTACGCCGCGCAGGACATCCCGGATGGTTTTCCCATCCTTATGTTTCAAACTCGACGGAATAATAAAACTCATAAGTCCTAACGCCTCAATTGCCGGTTATCGCTTCTCAACGCCTCAACTATAACCCGTATTATGTAATCTACCATAATAAAAAAAAGTTTTCAAGCCGCCCAACGCGCGCGCCGCTGTTCCCCTATCCGGTATAAGGAGAATCAAAAAAGCGTTTTTCTTCCGGGGTGAGAATCTCAGACGTTGTTATCGTCAAAATCCTTGCGCCGCCTTCCGCTCCAATGGTCTTGTGCTCTACGTCAATCACCTCATCCGCGATAATGCCCGCTATACGTCCTTCAAACCGGACTATCAGTATCTTAGCGGGGCGCTGGCCTGATGACGGCAGCGAAAATCTCTTGCGGATGTCAATCAAAGGAACCGAGATGCCCCTTAACTCAACGAAGCCGGCCATACCCTCCATTGCCCGCGGCTTGCGCGCGGGAGGGCTGTAAGGTATTATCTCTTTGACCTCGTCAACCGCTATGCAAAACCCCGCGCCTGAGACCTTGAAATGGACGAATTGAAAATCGTAAGGCCTTCCTTTATTTAAAAAAGAGCCGGGGGGATTATCCTTCGCGCTTTGCTTTGACACTTAGGCGGAACTCCTTTTAAAGACGGTTATCGGTTGTCCGTTATCGGTTATCGTTTTAAGAAAAATTATTTTTTACCTTCACTGCCCAGCGCCACTTTCCGATACCAGCCTTATTATCCTGCGCGGCCTATGCAACGGAAAGTGGCGCTGGGGATAACCGGCAACCGGTAACTTTTTTTTAAAACACCGTCAGATCAACAAGCCGTGCGGCGCTTAAAAGCCGTATAACCCTGTCTCCTGATTTTATCACGCCTTTTACGAACTCCGTCTCGCACGAGGCGCATTCATTCGGCGCAGGCACCCGGACGTCCGCGAGACGGACGTCCCTTACGCCGGAGAGCCTGTCAACCAAAAAACCGGTCTTCATGTCGTCAACGAGCGTTATCAAAATCCTTGCGCCGTACTGGCTGGCCGGTGCAGAAACGATACCGAGACGTTCTTTGATATCAACGACGGACACCATCTCTCCCCTGTGGGAGAATATCCCTTTTATGAACGACGGAGTGCGCGGCACCTCGGTCAGCGCGCGTAATCTAACCGCCTCGACGGCCTCGGTTATGGGAAAAGCATACTCGGCGCCGCCGGCAAAAAAAGATAAGACGGTAATCTTTTCCGCAGCTTCACCGCGGTACTCAAGGCTCCCGTCATAATCAGCCTCCGTCGGGGCCACGGTGCGCTGTGATGACGGCGCTTTGCCCTGCCCCCCTTGCGCCGCGACGCCCGTCCTTTTTTTCTCCGCCTTAAGCATATCTCTCACGCGGACGCCGCCGTCCTTCTCTCTCTCAAAGATTCTTCAAGGACCCCCGCCATGTCGAGCACAAGGAGCGTGCCCTTGTCTCCCATGTCCGTTGCCCCGGCGACCCCCGGAGCCTTTACGATGCGGGGTATGGGTTTGATGACTATCTCTTGTTCCTCGATGAGCCTCTCGACTATCACGCATATCCTGTGCTCTGCCATCCCGGCGACTATGCCGTAGCAAACCGACGGGCACGCGCCCAGCGCCGCTTCCGGCGCAGACCTTTTTTGTTTATATGCAGCCTCGGTGACGGAAGCGGCGCTGGGCGCGCCATTGACAACGGATACTCCCCTTCTGAAAAAATCGCGGAGGCGGACCTGCGGTGCGCCCTTGTGCTCGGCGGCTGACATATCCGGGGACGCCGCCTCGTCGAGGAGATTGCCGCCAAGCTCGATTATCTCAACGACCGGATTCATCGGCACGGCGTATCTGACCCCCGCGTCCTCGACGATGAGCGCCTGTACGATGGCGAGCGTTATGGGTATCGTCAGCATGAACCGCGTGCCCTTGCCCTTTACCGTCTCGATGTCTATGACGCCGCCGAGCCTTGAGATGTTTTCTTTCACCACGTCCATTCCGACGCCCCTGCCGGAGGTCTCGCTCACCGCGTCGCGCGTGGAAAAACCCGGCATAAAGATAAGCTCAATAGCCTCCCGGCGGGAGAGCCTCTTTACGAAGTCCCTCGTAAACGCGCCCGTACGGACGGCCTTTTCCCTGACCGCCTCCTCGTCAATGCCGGCCCCGTCGTCTTTCACCTCCACTACGACGTGATTGCCCTTCTGATAAGCCGCGAGCGTCAACGCGCCTTGCGCGTCCTTTCCGAGCGCCTCCCTTACATGAGGCGGTTCGAAGGCATGGTCAACGGCATTTCTGATTATGTGCATCAGCGGGTCCGCGAGTTCCTCTACGATGAGCTTATCCAATTCGGTCTCGTCTCCGACGGCGGTCATCCTCACGAGTTTGCCCGATTCGCGCGCGAGCTTTTCAACGAACGGCTCGTATCTGGAAAAGAGATTCCCGATCTTTACCATCCGCACGTCAAGGACGCTGTCCCTGAGTTCTCCGAGTTTTCTCTCAAGGGTCCTCTCGGCCTTGGAGAGTTCAAGGCCGTAGACGGACAGGGTCTTATCGTTCCTGATGGCCGCGCCGAGCGCTTGGATGTCCCCCTTGAGTATCCCAAGTTCGCTTATGATGTTCATTATCGCGTCGAGCCTCGTGATGTTGACCCTCACGGTGCTGCTCACGCGTCTCATGGTCATCTGCTCGGCTTCAAGGACGCCGGCCGGCGGCAACGGATGCTCTATGGATGGCGCGTGCGCCCGCCGTGAAGCCGCTGCGGGGATCGGCTTGGCCGGCGCTCCCTTATTCCAACTCGTCCTAAATTCGACAAGCCCCATACCGGTCTTGAAAAGTCCTTTTACGAACCCGACGTCTTTTCTCGTCCCGATGATTATGTCGAAATAAAGCGATTCACTCTCAGCCCCGCGGGACGGGAGCGTGGATATGACCTCGGAATTCCTCTTTAACGCGGCTATGACGGCCGCGTAGTCACGCTCGAAATCCGAGATGGGGAAGACGAACGTCAGGATGAAGATATTTTTCCCGGACACGGCGTTCTCGGAGAACCTGTGGGCCTCGTACCCCGTGAGGAGCGAGAGCAGCTCTTTGTCTACCGCTTGAAGCTGCTTAACCGCCCTGACGGATGCGCTCTCCGAGAGCTTTTTAACCGTTGCCTCCAACTCCATTGCGAAACCGGCGCCTCGTTTTGACGAGATCATCTTAGAGAGCAGTTCATGCGCGCCCATGAGCGAAGAGATCACCTCCGCGCTCAAAGAGACCTGTCCGAGCCTCAAGAGATCAAGGACGTCTTCGGTCGAGTGCGACAGACGCGCAAGTTCCTTAAAACCCATTATGCCGGCCATGCCCTTGAGCGTATGTGCCGCCCGAAAGACCCCGTTGAGGATATCGGGATTGAGATCCTTATCCTCCATGCCCCTTGCAAGTTTCAAAAGCCCAGCGCCCATTGAATTGAGGAGGTCTTCCGCCTCTGCAACGGACTCCTTGAAACGCTCTGCCTTGTTCTCGACTTTACGCATGGCGCGGCACCATTATTGGTTTATGACGAGACTTTCCATATACGCAGCTCAGACCCGTAGCGCAGGCCTTTAGGCCTGCGTTTATCAGGGCTGAAGCCCTGAGTCTCTCTTTTTACCACAACCGCCCGTTTTTGTAAACATTATCGGAATTATGGCGTTTTTGGCGGTAAATAAAAAAGGGCGGGCAGCGCCGCTTTGCATCATGTAGCTCAGGGCTTTAGCCCTGATAAAAGTCAGACCTAAAGGTCTGAGCTACGCATATGCAAAGCGGCGCTGCCCGCCCTTTTTCCCGTAATAGAGACTTGTATAAATCCCTTTATGTCCCCATCTCCCATGACGCTAAATATTTTTTCTGTTCCGGCGTGAGGCCGTCTATCTTCATGCCGAGGGCCGCGAGCTTGAGTCTTGCTATCTCCTTGTCAATCTCCTCAGGGACGGTATAGACTTGATTGCTGAGTTTGCCGCCCTTTTTGACGAGAAAATCCGCGCCAAGCGCCTGATTTGCGAAACTCATGTCCATGACGCTTGCCGGGTGCCCTTCGGCTGCGGCAAGATTTATAAGCCTGCCCTCTCCGAGCACGCATATCTTTTTGCCGTTCTTTAGCGTGTATTCCTCGACGAAGTCCCGCACCGTGCGATGGCCATTGCTGATGGACTTAAGGCCGACCAAATCAAGCTCGACGTTGAAGTGCCCGGAGTTGCAGACCAAAGCGCCGTCCTTCATCTTTAAGAAGTGCTCTTTCCTGATGACATTGAGGTTCCCGGTGACCGTGCAGAACATGTCGCCTATCGCCGCCGCGTCGGCCATGGGCATGACGCTAAAACCGTCCATAACGGCTTCGAGCGCCTTCAACGGGTCAATCTCGGTTACGATGACGTTGGCGCCCATGCCGCGCGCCCTCATTGCAACGCCCTTGCCGCACCACCCGTAGCCGCAGACTACGAATATTGCGCCCGCAAAGAGCCTGTTCGTCGCGCGCAGTATCCCGTCAACCGTTGACTGGCCGGTTCCGTAGCGGTTGTCGAAAAAGTGCTTCGTGGACGCGTCGTTGACCGCTATGACCGGGAATTTGAGAATCTTATTGGCCGCGAGGCTTTTGAGCCTTATGACGCCGGTAGTGGTCTCTTCCGTGGAACCGAGGACTCCCTTGACAAGCTCCTTTCTCGTCGTATGCAGCATCGAGACGAGATCCGCGCCGTCGTCCATGGTGACGTTGGGTTTTGTGTCGAGCGCGGCGTTTAAATGTTTGTAGTAGGTCTTGTTGTCCTCTCCCTTTATCGCGTAGACGGGTATCCTGAAATCCTTTACGAGTGAGGACGCCACGTCGTCCTGAGTGGAAAGCGGGTTTGACGCGCAAAGGACCACGTCTGCCCCGCCTTCCTTCAAGGTTATGACGAGGTTGGCGGTCTCGGTCGTAACGTGCAGGCACGCCGCGATCTTGACCCCCTTGAGCGGCCTTTTCTTTGAAAAGTTTTCTTTTATCTGCCTGAGCACCGGCATGTCCAACTCAGCCCACTCTATCCGCTTCTTGCCCTTTCGGCTGAGCGCCATGTCTTTTACGTGATGGTTCATCCTGCCTCCAAGCGTATAGTATTTGATAGATTTAAATCAAGCGGGCGGCTAAATCCCCGCCGCCTTTTTTAAGGCCGCAGCCTTGTCCGTGCGCTCCCACGTGAAGTCCGCGTCGTTCCTGCCAAAGTGCCCGTAGGCCGCGGTCTTCCTGTATATGGGCCTCAAAAGATTCATGTCCTTTATAAGCTCAGAGGGCTTCATGCGGAATGTCTCTTTTATGAGTTTCTCGATCCTCTCGACTGGAATGACCTCGGTGCCGAACGTGTCAACCATCACGGAAACAGGGTCTGCAACGCCGATGGCATAGGCCAACTGCAACTCGCACTCCCTTGCAAGCCCGGCTGCCACGATATTCTTGGCGATGTATCTGGCGAGATACGACGCGGAGCGGTCAACCTTTGAAGGGTCTTTACCGGAAAACGCCCCGCCGCCGTGGCTGCCGTGGCCGCCGTAGGTGTCAACGATTATCTTCCTTCCCGTGAGTCCGCAGTCGCCGTGCGGGCCGCCCACGACGAACCTGCCGGTCGGGTTTATGTGATACTTGGTCTTGGATGAGAGCAATTTCGCGGGCACGACCTTTTTAATCACCTCTTCTATCACGGCCTCTTTGAGAGTCTTGTGTTTAACGTCAGGCGAGTGCTGGGTCGAGACGACGACCGTATCCACCGCCACAGGCCTGTCGTTTATGTATTTAATCGTCACCTGACTCTTTCCGTCCGGGCGCAGGAAATCAAGCTTCCCCTTTTTTCTGGTCTCCGTGAGTTTCATGGTTATCTTGTGGGCAAGCGCTATGGGCATGGGCATAAGCTCTGGCGTGTGGTCGCACGCATATCCGAACATAAGCCCCTGGTCTCCCGCGCCCTGTTCCTTGGCGGACGAACTGTTTACGCCCATGGCGATGTCAGGAGACTGCCTGTCGAGGGCGACCATCACCGCGCATGTGCGGCAGTCAAACCCCATATCGGAGTCCGTGTAACCGATGTCCTTGATGACGCCCCTTACGATGTCCTGATAATTTACCTGAGCCGTCGTCGTTATCTCTCCCGCGATAAGGGCAAGGCCAGTGGTAACAAGCGTCTCGCACGCGACCCTGCTCTTGGGGTCCTGCGCGAGCACCGCGTCGAGCACCGCGTCGGAGACCTGATCCGCGATCTTATCCGGATGACCTTCAGTGACGGATTCCGACGTGAAAAGGAATTCTCTTTGACTCATCTATGCTATTACCCCCCTTTCGTTACAAAGTGTGATTACGAGCGCAAAAGAATTTATAATTATTATACCTTTCGGCCAAATTGTCAACGAATTTTCCCGTCAACTGAAAAACTCCTCCCTGTATAGACTCGGCATCTTGGAATTTATGAAGTTTTCAACGTCCGCGGCGGTTGCGAACCCGATAATGCCCTTGCAAATCTTTTTTGCGTCGGCATAGCTCACCGACCGGATGAGACGCTTGACCTTGAGGACGGACGCGGCGTTCATGCTCAACAGCCCCACGCCGAAACCAACGAGTATGAGGGCGTACTCAGGCTCTCCGGCCATCTCCCCGCACACGCTTACGCTCACACCGGCGTTATTGGCGGCCTCGATTACGGACTTTATCAACCTGAGCGCCGCCGGATGAAACGGCTCGTAAAGATACGCCACGTGCTCGTTCACCCTGTCAATCGCAAGCGAGTATTGGAGCAGATCGTTAGTGCCGATGGAGATGAAATCCACCTCTTTTACGATGAGGTCCGCTATGACCGCGGCCGAGGGCACCTCTATCATCGCGCCTACGGCGATGTCAGCGTCAAATGCCTTGCCTTCTTTTTTAAGCTCGGCCTTGACCTCTTCGAGCATAAATTTGGCTTGACGAAGCTCTTCCACCCCGGATATCATGGGGAACATGACCTTGACGCGGCCCGCCACGCTTGCGCGCAGGATAGCCCGGAGCTGCACCCTGAAGATGTCCGCGTTCTTCAGGCAAAACCTTATTGCGCGCAGCCCCATCGCCGGGTTTATCTCCCCTTGCGCGTCTCCCGCCAAAATCTTGTCGCCGCCTATGTCGAGCGTCCTGATGACGACAGGGCGCGGGTACATCTTCTTTGCCACGAGTCTGTATGCCTTTAGCTGCTCCTCCTCGGTCGGCAGCGCCGTGCGGTTGAGATAAAGGAACTCCGTCCTGTAAAGGCCTATGCCCTCGGCGCCGTGTTCGGTCAAAGAGTCTATCTCCTCGCTTATCTCCATGTTGCCCATCAGCAGCACCCTCCTGCCGTCCACGGTTTCGCACGGCATGTCCTTTAGGTGGAAGAGCGCCCTGTCATAGTCCTCGAACCGCGTCTTTCGTTTCCTGTAAACCTCGATTACGGAATCCGAGGGATTTATGATTACGGTGCCGGTGGCGCCGTCAACGATTATCGTGTCCCCGTTTTCCGCCTTCCGCGTGACGTTTTCAAGACCCACGACCGCCGGTATCTCGAGGGCGCGGGCAGTGATGGCCGTGTGCGACGTCCTCCCGCCGACGTCCGTAAGAAAGGCAATAACCAACGCCTTGTCCATCTGAGCGGTATCCGCCGGCGTTATGTCATGCGCTACGACGATGGAGGGCGACTTGAGGTCCGTGATGCTCTCGTGTCTTTTACCGGTGAGGTTGATAAGCACCCTATTGACGATATGCTCTATGTCGGTCGAGCGTTCCTTTAGATAGGCGTCGTCCATCTTGGCAAAATACTCCATTATGTCCTTGAGGACGGTCTTCAACGCCCACTCTGCGTTGACCTTCTGCTCCCTTATCACCTTTACGGTGTCGTTGATGAGCATGGCGTCTTTCAATATCATCACGTGGGCGTCTATGATGCGGATATGTTCCTTGCCGCGCCTGTCCTCCTCCATCTTCTTCTTGATGCGCGCGAGCTGGTCTCTACTCTCTTTGAGGGCGTTCTTGAACCGCTCTATCTCTTTGTCGGTCTCGTTAGGGTCGAGATAGCAGACGTGCGCGGCCTCGACCGCGCCCCTTTCAAGCTCATAGGTCCGTCCGATGGCGATGCCCGGGGAAACGCCGAGCCCCTTCATTAGTATGACCTGTTTTTTCGTTTCAGGAGTCATTCGTCTTCACCGAATTTATTTTCTATGAGGTCCCCTATCGCGCTAAGCGCGCCGGTGGCGTCCGCTCCAGAGACCTTGACGGTGATTTGAGTCCCCTGGGCGGCGGCAAGGATGAGTATCCCCATGATGCTCTTGCCGTTGACCTCTTGATTATTTTTCGCGACAAGTATGTCGCAGTCGAACTTCGTGGTCAACTGCACGAATAACGACGCGGCCCTGGCGTGCAGCCCGAGCTTGTTTTTGATGGTAAAGGCCTTGGTCAATATCTCCCCGTTCATATACGTTATCCCCGTAATTTTTTGACGTGCGTCAGGCGCCGGTCCTTGACACGTATTCAACAGGCTCTTTCGTAGGCACGTCGCGTATGTCAATCTCCACGCCGAGCAGCTTGAAACGGTCGAGTATTTTCTCGTCCTCTCCGTTTACTATCACGGACGGCGTAATCGTCCTGCCGTTTTTTTCGTGGTGGATGTTGCCGAGGTTCAATGAAGCGAACCTCATGCCGAGTTCGTAGAGCCTCATGGCGTCCCTGACGTCCGAGACTATCATTATTACCCTGTCGGGGCACGACATGCACAAACCGATGCGCGTTGCGGCCTCCGAGAGCTTCTCCACGCGAACGGTAAGCCCTTCGCAGCCGCACGCGCACATAATCTCGGAGGTCAACTCGTCCCCTGCGGCCTCGTCTGAAGCCACGACGAGAGAATCCGCCTTCGTAAAAGGCACCCACGAGCAAATTATCTGCCCGTGCAAAAGCCTGTCGTCAACCCTCACGAGGATGACCATCTCTTCAAAATCTCCAACTCAAGGATGCGTGCGTCATATACAATGAAAAGCCTCCGGCGCATATCCGCATCGCCCGGCGCCGCTTTTCATTACGAAGGTATGTTGGTTATTGACCTACTTCGCGTAGAAAAGTGGCGCTGGGTAAAAACTAACGGCTACTTCTTTTCCTTTAACATTTCACCCGCAAGTATGACGCTATTCCTTCCGTATTCCCTCAAAAAAACGGCAAGCTCGCCGATTTCTTTCTCAGCCCTATGCCCGATGAATTTCAGAAGCATCGGCAGGTTCACGCCGGTTATCACCTCGACGCGGCCTTCCTCAAGGAGGGACAGGGCGATATTCGTAGGCGTCCCGCCGAACATATCCGTGAAGATGATAACACCGAATCCGGAGTCCGCCTCTTTTACGGATGAGGCAAGCGTATTGCGAATATCCTCCGTGGCGTTTGAACTCTTAACGGAGATGGTCTTTATCATATCCGCCTTGCCGGTTATCGCCTCTGCCGCCTCGCAAAGGCTGCGTGAAATATCCCCGTGCGTTATTATTACCGCGCCTACCATATCGTCCTCGTTGTGAAACCGTTACGACGCATCACGGCCTTTTCGGTTCACGGTTTTTGTATATCCCTGTGCCTTTTTTGGACCGTAAACGTCGGAGAGTTTATCATCAAACAGACCTCATCCGCGATTACGACGGACCTGTGCCTGCCGCCGGTGCATCCAACCGCGATGGTAAGATATGCCTTGCCCTCTTTCCGGTACATCGGCATCAGGTAATCGAGAAACGCCTTGAACCTTTCGAGAAATTCCGTTGTCTCGGGGCGTCCGAGGACAAATCCCCTTACCGCCCCTGATCCTCCGTCAAGCGGTCTCAATTCCTCGACGAAGTACGGGTTGGGGAGAAACCGTATGTCCACAACGAGGTCCGCGTCCGCCGGAATGCCGTAGCGGTATCCGAACGAAACCACGTTTACGGTCATCTTTTCCCGCGCCGTTGCCCCTGAATAAATCCCCTTTATGTGCTCACGGAGCTGATGCACGTTAAAACCGGTCGTATCAACGACCCTGTCGGCCAGGGATTTTATCTCGTTTAAAAGCCCCCTTTCCTTTAATATGCCTTCGAGGGGGCCGCCTGCCGCTGCAATGGGATGCCTCCTTCGCGTTTCGCTGAACCTTCTTACAAGAGAGTCGTCCTCCGCTTCAAGGTAGAGCAGCTCGACCCTATACCCGTCCTTCTTAATCCCCGCAAAAACCCCGGAGAACGCCTTGAGGAACTCCCCCTCCCTCACGTCAACGACCGCCGCGACCTTCGTTATCTCTCCGGATTGAGAGAGCACCTCCATGAATTTAGGAAGGAGCGTAACAGGGAGGTTATCCACGCAGAAAAAACCCACGTCTTCAAGGGCCTTGATGGCCGTGCTTTTGCCTGCGCCGGAGGCCCCGCTTAATACGACAAGCCGTATGTCCTTCAATGCTGTCCTTCCGAATGTTTGTTAAAAACAGCGGGCGGCGCGGGGCAGAACGCCTAACCCCCTTTACTTCACCAAGACATTCGCATCTTCCTTTTTCATGGCCTTTTTAAGCTGCGCCTCGATGGTCTTTGACGGATGGTGGCCCATGATCTTCAATATCTGATTCCTTGCGGCCACCTCGACGATAGTCGCCACGCTTCTGCCTGGGCTTACAGGCACCCTTAAATAAGGCAGCTTAACGCCGAGTATGTCGGAGTGGATTTCCTTAAAGCCGAGCCTTTCATACTCCGCGTCCGTCTCCCACTTGACAAGCTCGACGACCATGTCCATCTGTTTTTTCTCGCGTATGGCGGTGATGCCGTAGAGGTCTTTTATGTTTACGATGCCAAGCCCCCTAATCTCTATATGATAGCGTATGACGTCGGACGACGTGCCGATAAGGAGCGCGGGGGGCAGCCTTTTAACGATGACCATGTCGTCTGAAACGAGCCTAAAGCCCCGCGCCACGAGGTCGAGCGCGCACTCGCTCTTGCCGATGCCGCTTTTTCCGGTTATGAGTATCCCTATGCCGAGCACATCCACGAGCACGCCGTGCAAGGTAGTCGTCGGGGCGAGCCTCTCCTCAAGGAACTTTGCTATGCCTTCGATGAACACCGACGAGGTAAGGGCGGTCTTGAATAGCGGTATGTGTTTTCTCTTGCAGAGGTCCAGCAGCACCTTGGGCGGCTCGATGCCCCTTGTGACGATGACGGCGGGGATGTTTACCTTTTCTATAACGCCGAGCGTCCTCTTGAGTTTCTCCTCCTTGAGGCTGTTTAAGTAGCCTATCTCGGCTGCGCCGAATATCTGAACCCTGTCGGAGTGGAGTTCTTCAAGGAGACCCGTGAGGAGGAGACCGGGTTTTTGTATGCGGGACGTGGTTATCTCCCTTTCAAGCCCCTTTTCGCCGGTAATCAGTTCAAGACCGTATTGGCCGGAGATGCCTTCTTCGAGAAGAATTTTTATGGGGACGCGCATGGAGACTCCCGCTGTTTCCCGCCCGTCAAGGCGCGAGATTTTTTTTGTCGGCCTCGGCTATTATGTCGTATATTTCCGCGGAATTCGAGGCCCTCATGAGTGAAACCCTGAAGTCCTGATTTTTCAGGAGATGCGATATACCCGCGAGCATCTTGAGGTGCGCGGCGGCGGAGTTTTCAGGGGCTATAATCAGAAAAAAGAGGTAGACGGGCTGCTTGTCCATCGAGTTGAAATCAACGCCCTTCCTGCTCCTCCCGAAAAAAACCCTCATCTCCGGCACCCCTTTGATCTTGCCGTGCGGGAGCGCCACCCCGTGCCCTATGCCGGTGGTACCGAGCCTTTCTCTCTCGATGATGGCGTCAAGGAGTTTGTCCTTGTCAACGCCTTCTATCTTCGAGGAGACCTCCGCGCACAACTCGCGCAGAAGCTCTTTTTTATCCCGCGCCTTCAGGTCTTCCATCACGCCGTCGGGCATGAGCACGTCGGTCAGCCGCATAGCATCACCTTGCAATCGTAATCGCAGTATCTACAACTTTGAGTTATCCTCGCATCTACTTTATCCTTGTCTCGATGAGACCGTAGTCCCCGCCCACGGTCCTATAGATAACGCTTATGTTGCGCGAGGTGGAATCCGTGAAGACCAAAAATGCGTTCTCTACGACGCCCATCTGCATTACCGCTTCTTCAACGGACATGGGTTTTACGAACTGATTTTCCTTTTTGACGACCCGCGGCCCGGCGGCCGCCGCCCCCGCGGAGGGCATCGTTTTCCCCGGCGGCTCGTCGGTGTGCGGCTTATGGTCTTTCCTCTTTTCCTTGTGCTTTTTCACCTGTTTTTCGAGCTTATCGAGCGCCATATCTATGGCCGAGTACATGTCGGGAGTGGACTCCTGCGCCTTTATGGTGACGCCGTTGGCGGTGATGTTTACGTCCGCTGTGTGACGGATCTTCTCAACGGAGAGCGCCCAATGTATCTCGATTGGAGGGAATAAATACTTTACGAGCCTCTCGGATTTTTCAACTGCATACTTTCTCAATGCGTCCGACGATTCCATGTGTCTGAACGTTACCGTAACCTGCATTCCTCTAACCTCCGGTTTATTTGAAGGCAGCCTTGAGCCGACCATCAATCTCCCCCGCGCACAAACATATTATTTTTAATACCCCTCTTTTCTAATAGGGGCCGGGAAGATTATTTTTAAACATTATCGCGCAGAAAGTCAATTCATAAAGTTGGCCGGCGCGGGCCGCTCAATAGTGCATCCTCCTCCTGCTTGAAGGCTGAATGCCGAGGGTCTCCCTGTATTTTGCGGCCGTGCGCCTTGCCAACACTATCCCGTCCTTTTTAAGCTCCTCCACTATCTGTACGTCGGAGAGCGGGCTTTGCGGGTTCTCCCCCTTGATTATCGCCTTGAGTTTTTCCCTTATATACTCGGTAGCCACGTCGCCGCCGTCCGAGGTCGCCATGCCCGTGGAAAAAAAATACTTTAACTCGAATATCCCTCGCGGCGTCTGCACGTATTTATTGGATGTTACCCTGCTTACGGTTGATTCGTGCATGCCTATGCCCTCGGCAACGTCCCTGAGTATCATGGGCCTCATGAACTGGAGTCCCTTATCGAAAAAATTCCTTTGTAATCTCACGATACACTCGACTACCCGCTTTATGGTATTCTGTCTCTGATAAACGCTGTTGATGAGCCACAACGCGCTCCTGCGTTTTTCCTGAATGTATTCCTTCGCGTCGTCCGGCATCGCGCCTCCGGATTTGAGTATCTGCGCGTAGTAAGGGCTTATCCTGAGTTTCGGCAGCCCGTCTTCGTTCAGGGTTATAACGTAATCGTCCCCGTCCTTGTGGATGTAAACGTCGGGCACTATCGCCGAGCCGATGTCCGCCCCGAAGCCGGCGCCCGGCACGGGGTTCAGGCATTTATTTATCAGCCTTGCCGCCTCGGCAACTTCATCAATCGTTATGCCAAGCAGCTTTCCCACTGCCTTGTAGTTCTTCCTTGCAAGGAGTCCGAGATGGCGGCTTATAATCTCCTCGACCAACGTGTCGCGCACCGGGAGCTGGCGCGCCTGAATCAAAAGACATTCGCGCAGGGTGCGCGCGGCAACGCCGGGCGGATCGAACTGTTGGATGAGACCCAATGCCTTCTCAACGGCATCAATGGAGACTCCGGTATGCCTTGCGACCTCGGCAACGGCAAGGGCCTCGGCCTCAACGTCGCTGAGACTCGCGCCCGTATCCGGGCACAACTTCAGGTATCCGTCTTCGGCGATATTGCCGATAATGAATTGGCCGGCTGCCGCAACGTCGGGGGCCAATACGCTCATCTTGAACTGCCACATGAGATGCTCGGAAAGACCTCCCGTAGACGCCGAGAAAGAGGCCATGTAGTCGTCGTCTTCCGCGTCGCTGCGATTGCTAAAATTCAACCTATTGCCGCCGTAGTCCCCGCTCGACTCGATATAAGACTGCCAATCCTCCTCGGACTTTTCGGTCTCTTGTGTATTCGTTGTCCCGTCCTCTTCGCCCGTCTCGTCCGCCTCACCCTTGGCGGCATCAACGCCGTCCTCGCCGGTCTCAGCAATATCCTCGACGACGGGATTGGTCTCAAGCTCTTCGCGTATGGTCTCGACGAGTTCAAGCCTCGATAGCTGCAGCAGCTTTATCGCAAGCTGCAGCTGCGGCGTCATTACGAGGGATTGAGTGAGTTTTAGTTCTTGTTTGAGTTCGTATGCCATAAAAGCGGTTATCGGTTGACGGTTATCGGTAAGACGGTTATCGGTTATCAGTGAAGGTGAAAAAATAATTTCCTTAAACCGATACCTGATAACTGACAACCGATAACGTTTTAAAGCCTGAACTTTTCCCCGAGATAAACGTCTCTCACCTGTTTGCTTTCAAGTATCTCGGACGGGGCGCCGGATTTCAAGAGCCTGCCGCCGCCGATTATGTATGCGCGGTCGCAAATGCCGAGCGTCGCCCCGACGTTGTGGTCTGTCACAAGTATGCCGATTCCCTTTTTTTTCAACCCGAGCATTATCTCCTGAATGTCGCCGACGGCAATGGGGTCTATGCCGGAAAACGGCTCGTCAAGTAGAAAAAAAGAAGGCGAGTTTACCAGAGCGCGGGCTATCTCCACCCTCCTCCTCTCGCCGCCTGAGAGCGAATACGCCTTTGCCTTTGCAAGGTGGAGCACCCCGAGTTCGTCAAGCAACGCCTCAGCGCGCTCGGAAGTCTCGTCAACGCCGATACCCATAAACTCGAATATCGCCCTCACGTTCTCCTCCACCGTGAGCTTCCTGAAAACCGACGGCTCCTGCGGCAAATAACTTAGCCCTAAGCGCGCCCTTTGATACATCGGCATCCGGGTTATGTCTTCATGCCCTATCATAACGGCGCCCTCATCCGGACTCACAAGGCCCACGGCCATGTAAAACGTGGTGGTCTTGCCCGCGCCGTTAGGCCCCAAGAGGCCGACTATCTCTCCGGGGGAAACGTGCATGCTTACGCCGTCCACCACTTTTCTCTTTTTGAAGGATTTAACGAGGCCCTTTACATAGAGCTTCATCACCAGCCACCTTAGGGGGAGTTTTGACGTCAAGTTTGGAACTAAATTTCGCCCCCGCCCGCGCGTCCGCAGCAGGGGGGGGCGTTCCCCCGTTGCTTGATTTGCCGCAGTTTTTCCCCGGCGTAATAACGGCCTTTACCCGTTGCGCTCCCGCCCCCTCTACGGACGCGGTGTTGTCGTCGAGACGCATCGTAATCCTCTCGCCCTTGACCGTGTCCACGCACTGCTCGACTTGGGAATGACCCGAGAGAACGACGGTGCGCTCCTGCCTTTTATAAACGGCCGAATCCGACCTGGCGGTCTTTCCGTCCTGAAATATGCGGACATTTCCGTCCGCCCTCATCTCGCTTACCTCGTTTCCGGCGCCGTAGGTTATAGTAAGCTCATCCGAGCAGAGCGTGAAGTCCTCGACCGCCGCGACGTTTCCCTTAAAAACTACCACGCCGCTCACCTTGTCGGCCTCAACCCTGTCGGAGGTTATCGTAACAGGCGCGCCGGGCATTGGGGCAGGGGCGTCCGTCTGTCCGGCCGCAACGCCCGCGCTGTATATTATCGCAAACATAGCCGCCGCTAAAACGGCGCGGCAGCGGGTTAATAAGCTCATGGCAATGCCCTATTTTACGGCGTTATAAAAGACCGCCCTTACGTCTTTAAGTATCTTAAACCTGTCGTTTTCAACATCCACGATGAGGCCGGACCCAGTCATGTTCATCTCGCTTGATGCGACCTCCACCCTGTCATTGGACGTCATCTCCCTCGACTTGATGGTATATCTGAGTCTATCCGTCACGAACCGCTCGCCCTTGCCGCTTACGACCACCACGCCGCCGCCGGCGTCAATGACGCCCTCGGATTCCTTGAGCAGCCCAGTGTTGGCATGCAGCCTGTAGACGGCGCCGGCGGCGGCGTAAAAAACGCCCGTAACCGCGCTCAACTCGGCAACGTCCTGCGCCTTCGCAATTTTTACGGAATCGGCGTTGAGTTCCCACGCGAGCCTGCCGGCCCTCGTGCCGGTGTAGTGCACCGCGCTTAATTCAGAACCGGAGTTTTTACCGGCGGTGAAGTTTATCGCATCCCCCGCCCGGCTTTTATAGTGATATGCCGCAAGGACGATAAGACCCGCAACGGAAAACGCGATAATGCCCGCAAGATACGCCTTTGTGCCGTTCCTCATAAAATTAATGCTTCTTTGTCAAGAAGCATCCGCCGTCATTTCGCGCAAAAGTCAGACCTGCCGGTCTGAGCCACAGTCTGCCTGATTTGCTGCTGGCAAAAATTATACCACCCATAAGGCTCAAAGTAAAGTTTGCGGAGGTTTGACTGCGATGTGTGCAACTCAGGGCTTAGATGAGCAATTCCTTTTCTCCTTGCGATGGAAAGTGGCGCTGGGCAAAACCCCTTTGTTCTTCAAACACTGACCTGTATCTCTTGACTAACCTCTCAAAACAATTGTAAGCTGAATGTGTAACACCGTATGCTTCTTCAAAATACGCGGACGAGGGCTGCCCCTTGAAGGACACAGGCTTTCTGCAGGACAACATAAGCGTCATCGAGAGCCTCAAAAAACTCCCGATAATAAGCTCGCTCGAAGACAGGCACATAAAGGGGCTTGTGAAACTCTGCAAGATTATCGAATATGCCCCCGGTGAGCGCATATTCGCGGAGGATGGTTTCGATCAGCACCTCTACATCCTCATATCCGGCAAGGTTAGCGTGCTCAAAAATGGCGTCGAGGTGAGCGCCCTCACGAAGCCCGGAGACATCTTCGGAGAGATGGGGATAATTGACGCCGCCGCGAGAAGCGCGTCCGTCTTTGCGGTAGACAAGGTCAGTTGCCTGAAGATGGACGCCTCCTTCATGGACAGACTCAAGGGAGAAGAAAAACAGACCGTCGTCTGCGTCGTCAACAAGGTTTTTACGGAGATGCTCTCCGACCGCCTCCGGAAAACCACGGAGGAGTTCATAAAGGCGAAAGAGGAACTTGAGAGACTCAAAAAGCGCGGTTAATCCCTCAAGCTAAAACGCCGGCTATCAATAAAAACCCTTGACATTCTACAGCCTGTAGAATATAATTGAAGCCAATGCCGCATTAGAAGAAGGAGGCCTGTCATGTCCAAAAAATTCCTAAAAACCATCGTCATTGCCCTCACCTGCGCCGCTATTTTTACAGCCGCTTCCCATGCACAAGCTGAGCAGCCGGCGGATAAATTAACGGCGGTGCAAGGCATCAAGCAAGTTGAACCGAACATGGTCTGCATGATCAACAACACGGTCATGGACAAACCGCAGATACCAGTTGATTTTAGGGGCAAGACCTACTACGGCTGCTGCGAGGGCTGCGCGTCGAAACTAAAAAAGAGCCAAGAGGCGCGCACCGCTAAAGACCCTGTGACCGGCAAAAACGTTGACAAGGCGACCGCATACATCACAAAGGCGACTGACGGGAGCGCGCTGTATTTCGAATCCGCTGACACCGCCAAGCGGTTCTACTCGGCGCAGAAGAAAAATTAACTCGGCTAACCATGTTGCGATAAAATAAAGCGAGGCGCCCTCCCCGCGGGGAGGGCGCCTCGCTTTTGTGTCTCCCCCTACGCTATCTTCAACTCGGTCTCAAGCGGTATCGGGTTCGTGAGACAATAAACGGCAGGACAGCGCTGTCTTGAGAGTTCTTCAAGCTGCTTAATCTTATCCTTGGGCGCGACGCTTTCGACGTAGAGCGTAAACTTCACCTTCTCGGCTATGGGGTTGTTTGACAGTCCGAAGACCTTCGAGAAATCAATATTGCTCTCGGCAGTTACCTTGAGCTTTTTAAGCGCAATCCCTTCCATTGCGGCCATTGTCGCAAACGTCGCAACGTAGCAGGACGCCGAACCGTAGAGGCAATATATCATAGGCCCCGGCTTTGTCCCGCCCCCTCCGAGGAAACCCGGCTGATCGGTCTCAAGGGTAATCTTGCCGTTTTCAAAGCTCACCTCAGCCTTGAACTGCGCGCCTCCGGCGAGGTTCCACTCGCCTTCCACCTTATTCGTCTTCTTCGCCTTGGATAAGTCCTTTTGCGCGTCGGCGATTGTGCCCTTCAACTTCTCGACGTTTACGTTATTGATTCCCATAACTGCCTCCTTTATTTTTACTCAATCCTTATCCTCCAGCCATCTTCCCGCGCAACGCACATACCTATAATCGCCGCGTTTACGCCTTTGGATCTAAGCGCGTCAACTAATTTTGCCGCCCTGCCCTGCGGCGCGGACAACAAAAGTCCACCCGAAGTCTGCGGGTCGTAAAGAAGCATCTCAACGGCGGCATCAACATTTACGCACCTCACCTCGTCTTTCAAAAACTCCATGTTCGAGGCTATGCTTCGGGGTCTACATATCTTCTTCTTAACAAGCTCCGTTGCCATCGGGAAAAACGGAACTTGGGCGGCCTTGATGACAAAATTCACGCTTGACGCCCTGCACATCTCCATCGCGTGTCCCATAAGACCGTATCCGGTAACGTCGGTCGCGGCCTTGACGCCAAACCCCGCCATGACGATGGACGCGGCCCTATTGAGCGTTTTCATCGCCTCTATCGTTACGTCAGCGTCTTTTATCTTTCCGGCCTTGAGCCCGCTTGTGATGACGCCTGAGCCGATTGGCTTGGTTAATATAATTGAATCGCCTATCCTTGCGCCCGCGTTAGTTATGACCCTCTCCGGGTGAACGAACCCCGTAACCGAGAGGCCGTATTTTATCTCCGAGTCCTCTATCGAATGGCCGCCCACCAAAAGCACGCCCGCCTCACCCAACTTGTCCATGCTGCCGCGTATAATCTCGTTCAAGGGTTCAAGCGGCAGGGCTTTAGGATAACATACGATGTTCATGGCAAGACGCGGCGTCCCGCCCATTGCATAAACGTCCGAGAGGGCGTTTGCCGCGGCAATTTGACCGAAGGTGAACGGGTCGTCCAGTATCGGCGGAAAAAAATCGAGAGTCGTAACCACGGCCGTATCGCCCGACATTCGATACACGCCCGCGTCGTCGGCCTTGTCAAAACCTACAAGCAGATTTTTATCCTTTGGTATCGGGAGCTGATGCAGGACCTGCATCAGGGCGTTGGCGCTCATCTTGGCCGCTCAACCCGCGCAGGACGCCCATGACGTAAGTTTTATCTTTTTGCCCATGTTCGTCTTTTGTCTTCACGGTTCACGGTCACGGCCGTTATATATAACCCTTAATCTTATAAAGCACAAGTCCGGCATACTCCCACATCACCTCGCCCAAAAGCCCGACTCTCTCGAATGCGCTCGTCCTGTGCCCCGTATAGTTCGCCACAGGCGCCGGATAAAAACCCATGCCGAGTTTTTTGGCGGTCAAGGATGCCCTGAGCATGTGCGTGGGTCCGGTTACGACGAGGCAGGTCTTGAGTTTTTTTTCATCCATATACGCCTTTGCGTTCCTCAGGTTCTCGTAGGTGGACGCGGAGCGAGCATCTGCCGCAACCAACCTTTGCGGGATGCCGAGCCTTGCGGAGATGTCCTTCATGATAGACGCCTCCACGACGCTTACGGCGGTTATGCCCTCTTCGCCGGAGACCGACCTGAGTATCTTTCTTGCCGGGTCAATGATGGTGCCGCCGGAAAACATTATCCTCGGCGCCCAACCGTCCTTGTAGAGCAGCAGCCCGTGAATAAGCCTTTCATTCGACGCCCCGCCGAGCGTCCCGTTGGCATAAGCCCCGCCGCCCAAGACGATTATGAGGTCGGTTTTGATAAGGCTTTGCGGCATGATAAGAGGCGCGGCGAGCATATTGGCCGCAGGGGAATACATGATGACGAGAAACGCAACGGTAAACGCGAAGCAAAACCACTTTATGAAACCCCTTATTGCGCCGGCAGCCTTTATTAACGCAGACCCTCTCTCAGCCATTGTGCCTCATAATGAAAAGGGTCATTCCCCTCTCAAAACCCGCTCGTCGCCCTTTCTCACGGTAAAACCCTCCCTATCGAAAAACTCAAGTATCTCTATCGCAAGTTTCCTGCCGCAGCCAAGGGCGTCACGAAATTCCGACGCCTTTATGCCGCCCGTTGCCTTTACAATCTCCTCCAACCGGGCTCCGGCCTCCTTGACGGACGCGCCGGATATGAAAGACCCCTCCGTGAGCCTTACCACGACGGGGGCTACCCCCCCCGCGCCCTTCCTCTGAAGGTATCCGAGCGCCTTTTCAATCTCGCTTTTCTTGAAAGGGAGCTTCATTATATCAGCGGAGCTTACGGCAGTAAACCCTTTAGGTATGAGGTTTAAAACAGCCTTCTCGATTTCCGATTGCGCGGACGACGCGGAGGCTGAAAACCCCGGAAGGCTCAATGCCGGCCCTGTCCTTTTTAGTATTCCCCTTTTTAAAAGGTCTTCGAGAAATAACCTCATGAGTTCATGAGACAATGGCCTGCCAACGGCTCGCATAAAAACGTTTAGAAGCGCCTCTTCGCTCATGCCCGCGTCCATTGGGTTTGCCCCGTGATGTTCGGAGACTGCGTCAATGGCCTTTTTTTCCAATGCCGAAAAGACGCGGGGGTCAACGATAAATGCGCCCAAAATCGTAAAGCCCCCCTCGCCTTGCCGCGAAAGCCCTTTTAAGAATCCCTCCTTTACGTTGAGTTTAAGAGTCGCCTCTGCAATTTCAATAAAACCCGCCTCCCTTACGAGCGTTGCGGCAAGTTCCGCAACGTCCTCCGCGTCGAAGATACCGGTTGTCTTAAGAGGAAGCGCCTCGGACCTTGAAAAGTAAGGGGTGACGACCGTGCCGCCGCCGATTGTCCGGTTTTTTGAGACGTCCCTTATTATGAACCTGTCGCCGCGCAGCATCAAAAGCGGCTTATTTAATATGAGCCTGCCTGCAACAAGCCCGTTTTTATTTTTTTTCGCGCTGCCTCTTAGACTTATTCTGCACAACGCATCGTCCGTCAGGTGGTGCGCCCGCATCTGAAAGTTTTTTTTGGAAGACGCGCCCTCGCCCTCGACAAACTCGAATACCGCGTCCACGTATTGAATCTTAGACTCAAGCGCAAACTGCCGGTATCGGACAAGAGCCGTGCTTGCCGCGACTTCTCCGCGCCCTATCTCGGAATGTGAAACGCCCGTAAGGTTGAGCGCGGCCCTCTCGCCTCTACACGCCGAATCCACCGCCGTATGCAGGCTCTCGATACCGCGCACCCTTACCTTTTTCCCGGACGGAAAAAGGACGAGTTCATCGCCTTTTTTCACGCTGCCTGACGCTATCGCGCCGGTTACGACTGCGCCGAAACCTTTCCGCGCAAACACGCGGTCTACTGGGAGCCTAAAAAAGGCGTCTGTCGCGCTTGGCGTTGCCGAAGACAGAACCCTGTTTTTAATCAGCCCCCTGAGTTCATCCATGCCCGCGCCGGTTACGGTTGAAACCCCTATTACCGGAGAGCCTGAAAGGACGGTATTTTTTATGAGCGCCTTGACCATTTCTTTCACCTCGTCAACCCTTTCAGAAGAAACGAGGTCGGTCTTGGTTATTGTGAAGATGCCCTTTTTTACGCCGAGGAATCGCACCGCGTCAAGGTGCTCGGTGGTCTGCGGCATGACGCCGTCGTCCGCGGCTATAGCAAAGAGAACGAAGTTTATCCCGGTTGCGCCCGCGAGCATGTTTTTTATGAACCTCTCATGCCCCGGCACGTCAACGAAGGCCGCCTTGATGGATTTACCGTCTCCGGCCTCTACGACAATGTGCGCGAACCCCAAATCAATGGATATCCCCCTTTTTTTCTCCTCAGGAAGCCTGTCGGTATCCATACCCGTGAGCGCCCGGACAAGGGACGTCTTGCCGTGGTCTATGTGCCCGGCCGTGCCTATGACGCATGGTATATTCTCTTTTAACATCTTAAAAACCTTGATTTTACCTGAAGTTATCCTTCAAAAATATCTCGTTACTTGGCCTTTGTCCAGCCATTATTTGCCGCAGCCCGGTTTTACAATGTCAAACTATTGTGCTATGCTTTGTTTGCCTTACAATAAAAAACCCTTAAAACGATATTATGCCGCAAAAACCGAAAGTGGCGTTTTTCTCCTTTACCTGCTGCGAAGGCTGCCAGCTCGCGGTGTTAAGCTGCGAGGACGAGCTGCCGGAGATAATAAAAGACGTTAATATCGTGAACTTCCGCGAGGCTTTTGACCAGCGGAGCGAGGACTACGAAATTGCGTTCATAGAAGGCTCCATCAGCAGAAAAGACGAAATCCACAAACTAAAAAAGATTCGCGCAAAGGCACGGGTGGTCGTGGCCCTTGGCGCGTGCTCCTCGACCGGAGGGCTAAATTGCCTAAAAAATCTCTATCCCATGGAGTTCGTCAAAAAAGAGGTCTACGGCAAAAACGCATCGAGATACCCCAGATTCGACACCATGCCGGTAAAGCCCGTTGACGCTTTCATACATGTTGACCACTACATACACGGCTGCCCAATACCGAAAAAGGAATTCCTGTCGGTCTTCACGTCCCTCTTGATGGGCAGCGTCCCGGTCATGGCGAATTACCCGGTGTGCGTAGACTGCAAGATGGCGGGCAATATCTGCGTATTCGAGAAAGGCATGACGTGCGTGGGGCCGGTAACAAGGGCCGGGTGCGACGCGATATGCGTCACCTACGGGTGCGTATGCTGGGGGTGCAGGGGTTTTGTGGACGACCCCAACGTCGCCTCGCACGAGGAAACGCTTAAAAGATACGGGATGGCGCACAGCGAAGTCATTAGGAGTTTCAACCTCTACGGCGAGCGCAAGATGGAGCCGAAGGCTGCATCAATGAAGTCCAAAACGAAATGCCGGTAAAAAAAGACCTGCACATACGCATTGACGAGCTGACGCGCGTCGAGGGGCACGGCAACGTCGTCATTGACCTCAAAAAAGGACGCATCAACACGCTAAACCTTGAGATAATTGAATCTCCGCGCTTCTTCGAGGTGATGCTCAGGGGCCGGAAATACGACGAGGCGCATCACATCATGTCGCGCATCTGCGGCATCTGCGCAGTGAGCCACACAAGCGCGTCCTTGAAGGCCATAGAGGCCGCGATGAAAATAAATATTTCGCGCCAAGCAACGCTCCTCAGAAAACTCGCCTTCTGCGCCGAAGTGATCCAGAGCCACGTACTGCACCTTTATTTTCTCGTATTCCCGGATTTTCTCGGCGAAGGCTCCATCGTCCCCATCATGTCCGCGCACCCGGAGATAACAAAAAGGGGATTGATGCTCAAAAGGCTCGCCAACGAAATCTGCGCGAAGGTGGCAGGAAGGCACATCCATCCGATATCCCTTTCCCCCGGAGGCGTGACCCATACGCCCAAGCCGTCGGAGCTTAAAAAACTCAAGGCCCAGCTTGAGGCGTCGTTTGACGACCTCGAATACACGGTTGATCTTTTGTCAAAGGTCCGCGTCAGAGAGTTCACGAAACCGCGCGAATATATCTCTCTCAAAGACAGGGGCGAATACGGCATCTACGGCGGGGTCCCGTGCACGAGCCGCAAATATCCGTTGAGCGAAAAGACCTACGCCAAGAAACTCAAGGAATATGTCGTGCCCCACTCGGCCGCCAAACACGCAAAAAGTCCTAAGGGCACGTACATGGTCGGGGCGCTTGCGAGGCTCAACAACAACTGGGCGCAGCTCGGCAAACGCGCCAGAGCCGTATCCAAAAGACTCGGGCTGTCTCCCGTGTGCCACAACCCCTTCCACAACAACACCGCTCAACTCGTCGAATGTTTCCATCTGACCGGGCAGGCCATATCTCTTATAGACGAACTCCTCGACATGGGCGTAAAAAAAGAATCTCTCAAAAAACCTAAGGGCTTTGGAGTCGGCTTCGGTTTAGTCGAGGCGCCAAGGGGCACGCTCTACCACGAATACGCCATAAACAAGGACGGCATCGTGGAGACCGCCAACTGCATTATCCCGACCGCGCAAAATCTGCGCTCAATCGAAGAAGATCTAAGAGAAATGGTGCCGGAGATTCTTGACCTGCCAAAAGAAGAGATACGCAAAGCCGTGGAATCGCTCGTGAGGGCATACGACCCGTGCATATCATGCTCCACGCACATAATGAACGTGCGGTTCGAGTAGCAAATGTATTTCTCTTGTAAAAACCCCAATTTTTGTTGTATATATCTTTAACGGTCACGGTTCACGGTCACGGCCTTATGCGCATAAACATTGCCCAACAAAGCATCATAGACAAGATACTTGAGCGGGACATCCTCAAGACCTTTAAGGCCGAAAAAGTGGACCTGAGGGCCATGTTGAAGGAAATCCTCCTTTGGGCCAATAAATTCGTGCCTTCGGAATCAGGCTCCGTGCTCCTTGACGACCCAACGTTCAGCTGCAAGGAAAAAGAAAACGCGAAGGGTACTCCCCTCTGCGGCGTGCTCTACTTCGTGGCCTGCTTCGGCAAAGGCTCCTCCGCGCTTGCCGACACCGCCCTGCCGGTGAACGTCGGCATAGTCGGCCAGACATATCAATCCGGAAAACCCTACATCAGCAAGACCGTAAAAGAGGATTCCCGTTTCTACTCAGGCATAGACAGGAAGACCAAGTTTCGGACCAAATCCATCGTCTGCGCGCCGATAAGGTTAAAGGGGCAAACCATCGGCGTAATTGAGCTTATAAACCGGTTGAACGGCATCGCCTACACGAAAAACGACCTTACGCTCCTGAAGATCTTCGCGGAGTACACATCCACGCTCGTCCAAAATTCCCTCGACGCAAAGATGTTCGCGGAACTTTCCATGAGCGACAATCTCACCGGCCTTTTCAACGACAGGTACTTCTACAGCAGACTCGCAAAAGAGGCGCTGACGGCGCGCAAGCACGGGGGCGATTTGAGCCTCGTATTCCTCGACCTCGACAGGTTCAAAGAGGTCAACGACAAACACGGCCACCTTGCGGGCAGCATGGTGCTCACCGAGGTCGGCCGGATAATACGGGGAACGCTCCCGCGGGAAAGCTCAAAGGCGGCGCGGTTCGGCGGGGACGAGTTCGTCGTGATACTGCCGGGGTTGAATTTAGAGAAATCCTCCGAGTATGCGGAGAAACTCAGGCGCTCCGTAGAGGACTATACGTTTCTAAGGCACGCCCTATATAGAGGCGCCAAACCCATCATGCTAAGCGGACACATTACGATATCCATCGGCGTGGCGTCGCTGCGCGCTAACGTCAAACCCGTTGGCTCGGTAAACGAGGTCAGGGACGCCTTGATACGACAGTCGGATACGGCCATGTACAAATCAAAGGAAAACGGCAAGAACAGATACACCGCGGCAGAGGGTAAGATCGACCCGACGGAGGCTACAGGCAAAAAAGATTCCTAAACCCTGCGGCAAAAAATAGCCGCGCCTCCGGCTATCCGTCGCCCGCGACGCGAATCCTTGGATTCAATCCCGGTTTTCACACCGGACAAGTTTGCAAAATTGAAACCGCCAAAATCGGCATTAGGGTTTTATCATCCTTTCCACGCTCCTGAACGCGCACTGGGACGCTCAACGTCCGATATTTCTGTCCGATATTTTTCTGTCCGATATTTCTTGACAACGCATCCCGGTTCATCTACCATTCGATCTTATGGACAGCAGGATACTGGACATACTCGTTGACATCAAGGCGGATGTCGGCGGACTCAAGAAGGGACTGGCCGACATCAAGGCCGACGTCGCCGATATCAAAATGGATATCGCCGACATCAAGGCCGACGTGGCTGAGCTTAAGGGCGACGTGGCTGAGCTTAAGGCCGACGTGGCTGAGCTTAAGGCCGATGTAGCTGAGCTTAAGGCCGATGTGGCTGAGCTAAAAGACCGCGTGGGCAGGCTCGAAGACGACATGGCTGAGGTTAAGTCCGAGGTCAGGACCATATCTCACGCGCTCCTCGATACGTCCAAGGAGGTTGCGAGGCTCAAGGGGAGCGGGTAACGGAAAACGGAGACTGTAGTCATTTTTATCGTTCCCACGCTCCGGCGTGGGAGGGCATCTTGGGACGCTCCTGCGTCCAATGCGGCGGCAGGCATCCGCCGTTTAACCCCTTCAAAACAGCCTCTCTATCGCCTCTTTGACCGTCGTAACGCCGGCGAGTTTCATCCGGCCTGACGGCCCGAAAAAGAGACCGCCCTATCTTCCCATAAAGAACCCTTTTGCCTTCGCGGCAAATTCCCGGATATCCGGAATCTTCTTTTTGACGGTTACGATGTTTTGCCAGTTCATTTTCAGATACTGATGTATCGTTTCATTCCTATGTTTCGTCAAGGGCGCAATCTTTAAAACGATTTCTCCAAGGATGTCGTGACAAGCCAATACCGTATCCTTATAGGTATCAGGGATTGAGAGACCTTTCTCCTTCAGACATTCTTCGGCAATGTCTACAATACATAGGATAGTGTCGTTCAGTGTTTTATCAAGTATATTTCTGCTGTCACGGTCCGCAAAATACCTGTCTCTGCCAATCTTTTCGATTTTAGGGGAGAAATATATGATTGTCTCTTCAAGAAATGCGATGAGCCTTTCTGCTTTGATTTCAGGCTTCATGCGCCGCCTCTCTCCTGAACCTTATACCTTCCGATTCATGCAAAACCCGGTCGCTCACGTCATATAATTTGTCTTTATCCGGTTCTATCAAAGGTATGCCTTTTAGCGCCTCCTGAACGACAAACGGCGATTCATCTTCGTCATCTAAAAAAAGTATCTCAATATCTCTGTCGCTGCTCATCAATATCCTGTCAATGGCCTCGATTCGAGCGTCATCGTCTTTACTGCTCAGGTAAACCGCAATGTCTATGTCGGAGCGCAAATGCGAGCCGCCTTTGGCGTAAGAACCGTATAGATAGGCCATCAGGAGCATCCCTTCTCCTTGCATCCCTTCCAAGACTTCTTTTATCTTTTGTATTTCCCTTTTATCAGAGATTATATTCATGAATGGAAAATAGCATATAGGCATAAATATTACAAGCAGCGGCGTTTGACCGGTATTGATTATGGAACATTGCCGCGCTCACAATCACGGCGCAATCCCGCCCGCCCACCCTTCAAAACAGCCTCTCTATCGCCTCTTTGACCGTCGTAACGCCGGCGAGTTTCATCCGGCCTGACGGCTTCAACCCTTTTATATTGTCCTTTGGAAGGATGCACCTGATAAAACCGAGTTTTTCCGCCTCCCTCACCCTCTGCTCCACGTGGCTTACCCCCCTCACCTCTCCGGCAAGGCCAACCTCTCCGAAGACGACCGTCTTGGCGTCAACGGGTTTGTCCAAAAAATTAGACGCTAAGGAAGCCAAGACCCCCATGTCAACCGCTGGTTCTTCAAGCCTCATGCCGCCGGCGACCTTTATGAATATGTCGTGGTTGGCCAGGCTCAAACCCGCCTTTTTCTCGAGGACAGCGGCTATGAGCATCACCTTGTTGTAATCCACACCCGAGACCGTCCTTCGCGGAACGCCGAACAGCGTCGGGCAGACCAGCGATTGCACCTCGACGAGTATTGTGCGGCTCCCTTCCAGCGATGATACGACGGCTGAGCCGGAGGCCCCTTCCGGGCGCTCGGATAAAAACATCTCGGACGGGTTCGTAACCTCTTTAAGACCGCTGTCTTTCATCTCAAAGACGCCTATCTCCATCACTGAGCCGTAGCGGTTTTTCACTGCGCGCAAAATCCTGAAGGCGTGCCCCCTCTCGCCCTCGAAATACAAAACCGTGTCCACCATGTGCTCGAGCACCTTTGGACCCGCGATGGCGCCTTCTTTGGTGACGTGCCCCACGAGAAAAAGCGGGGCGTCCGCGGTCTTTGCGCTCGTTATGAGCTGCATGGCGGATTCCCTCACCTGCCCGATGCTGCCCGGAGACGAGTCAAATTCCGAGGTATGGACGGTCTGTATGGAATCAATCACGACTACGCCTGGGTTGAACTCTTTTATTGACGAGAGTATGGCCTCAACCGAGGTCTCAGGATATACGAGTAGATTTTCCGAGCCTACGCCGAGTCTCTCGGCGCGAAGCCTAATCTGCCTGAGCGATTCCTCGCCCGTAACGTAGAGCACACGGCCTCCACCGGATGCAAACGCGCCCATGGCCTGCAAAAGGAGCGTGGATTTACCGATGCCCGGGTCTCCGCCGATTAAAACCGCGCTCCCGGCCACCATGCCTCCGCCGAGCACCCTGTCGAATTCGATCAAACCGGTCGAGACCCGCGCCGGGCCTGCGATTGAAATGCCCGATACCGGCATGGGACGAGCCGCGCCTTCGCGCGATACGGCCCTCCTCTTTTTATCGTCTATCACGCGCTCTTCGGCAAAGGTATTCCACCCGTTGCATTCGGCGCATCTGCCGAGCCATTTGTGCGAGGACGCGCCGCAGGACTGGCACAGATATATTGTCCGGGTCTTGGCCATCCGATGCTAAAACCCCCGTTAAAAACCGCTCTTTACGATTAAAATCCCCTTGCCATCCGTGCCGAAAAAACTTCTTATGTTTATTGACAAAAAACCCGATTTTGTTATGATGGGTTGAAACTCTCCTTATTTAAACTACAAAAACACAAATGGCCCAAGAATTATCCGACCACACGAACATACTAATTGAACTGTGCAAGGCTGTCAAGATGCACAACTTCTACCCCGGAGGCCACCCCAACCTCGACACCTCGGTGGAGAGGTGTTTCAACCTCCTCAAAAAAAACCTCGACGAACTCGCCGAGATAAAATGGCGGGTTGAACCAAAGGGATTTTTTTTGGATAAAGCCCCGCTCGCCGCCGGCAACCACGACGCCGAGGCCCTTGCAAAAAAGGTCTTTTTCAGGCGAATAAAGGAGATAACGTTCACTCAGAGGGTCGCGGTAAAGGACTTAAAGCAGTTCCTCTCGCTCCTCAGACTCGAGCCCGAAGAGGTGCAGAAAAAAGGCGGGGCCGAGGGCATACTCGCCGTCGAGAACGTATCCGGCATCCTCTTGAACGCCGTCAGATACGAAGACCTCGAAAAACTCAAAAAGCAGATAGAGGAGGCGCGCGAAAAAGAGGCGTTGGCGCAACCCGAAGACATGGAACCTGCGGCCGCTCCCGGAGAGGCCGCTGCGGAGGAGGAACAGCAGCCGGAGGAGAAGATTAAAGAAGAGGACGAGCCGCTCTCAACCCTGCTTGAAAAGATAAAAAACGAAAAGGATTTACTCAAATACAAAGACCTCTCCATTCGCATAAAAGAGAGGCTCGACGTCCTCCTCAACGAAAAGAAGCACGACGAGGCCGTGCCTTCGCTCCGCCTCTTTAATCTCCACACGGAACTTGCCCCCGGCTTTGCCATGGAGATTAGCGCGGTCGCGCTTGAGAATTTGACCTCATGCCTCAATGCTGATATGATTAGATACCTTGTCAACAGGGTCGGCCGGAAGGATGAGCCTCTTCGCAACGAGCTCCAACAGATAATCGTCAGGGGCGGCGCCGAGGCGGTCGAAATACTCCTTGACGCCGTAATCGAGGCCCCTGAGGCTTATGCCAGACGGCATCACTTCAACACGCTCGTGCACTACGGCCCGGCGATACGGACTAACGTCGAGAACCGGCTGACGGGAGAGTGGTACGTCATACGCCAGATGGTATCGCTCCTCGGCGAACTCGGAGACCCGGAGTCGCTGCCCGCGCTTGAAAAAGAGTATCACCACCCTGACGCGAGGGTTAAAAAAGAGGTGTTAAAAGGCATTGTTAAAATACCGGGGCCGCGAACAAACGCGATACTCTTACACGCGCTTGGGGAGACCGACGAGATGCTCGTAAAACAGGCCATACTCTCGGCAGGCCACCTTAAAGAAGCGTCGGCGATAGACTCGCTCGGCAAGATAGCCCTAAAAAGAGACCCTTTTTCCGAGACCGCGGATACGGTGAAAGAGGCGATTAAGGCCCTCGGAACCATAGGCAGCGACAAGGCGGTGCCGATACTCACAAACATCCTCTTCAGAAAAGTTTGGCTCGGCAAAAAGTCAAACGAGGAAATCAGGACGCTCGCGGCCGTCTCTCTTGGCATGATAGGCACGAAAGAGGCCAATGAGGCGATAAAGAAAACCTCCTCCGACTCGTCGGGAGAGCTGTATACCGCGTGCAAGCGGATTCTTGATTCAATCAAGAAGGAAACGGACAAACGCGCATGAACGATATAGATACACGAGACCTTCTCCTCAAAAATCTGAACGGGGCGCTCAAGAGCAAAAAGCTCTATCCCCCCGGGCATCCGGCCGTAGCCGCGCCCGCTAAAAAATCCTTCGAGCTCGTGTCCAACGCTTTGAAGACCTCCGCAAACGTCATGTTCGGCATCATGAACGGGGCGTTCGTCTTCGAGGGAGACGCGATACCGGACGGCGAAAAGTTATACCCCGACCTCATGTCCCACTTGACGGAAAAAAATATTGACGCCGTCATATTCGAAAAGGGCGTAACCGAAAAAGAACTTATAAACGTCGTTGACATCCTGTCGGGGACTGCCGCCGTAAAGGGTGAGGAGATTAAGAAGGAACTCGACGCAAAAGGCGTAACGCACATAACGCTCAAATCCATGCCAATTGGAAAAAAGAATGCCCTCGAGGTTTACAACGGCGCGTTGGAGACCGTAAAAAACACGATGTCCGAGGTGCGCCTCGGCAAGATACCCAAGTCCGGACCCGTAAAGGAAGTCATCTCGGAATTGACCGATGCGGTCTTCACCGACCAGAACGCAATGCTCGGCCTCACTATGATAAAAAACTACGACAACTACCTGTTCAACCACTCGGTGAACGTTTCGGTATTGGCCATCTCGCTTGGCCGCGCCCTCGGTCTTGAAAAAGAAGAACTCGACGCCGTGGGCGTAGGCGGCCTCCTCCACGACATCGGGAAGACGGGCGTTGCGGAAAACATCATCAGAAAACCCGGCGGTCTTTCTTCGGAGGAGTGGGATAAGATAAAGGAACACCCGCAGCTCGGCTCGAACATCACGAAGAGGATGGAAGGACTTCACGAAATAGTGGGCCACGTCGTATACGAACACCACATCAGGTACGACCATTCGGGGTATCCGCAAACCACCGAAAAACTCCACCCCCTATCCCAGATAATCACCATCTGCGACGCCTACGACGCGCTCACGACGGTTCGCGTCTATCAGCAGCCCCACAACCCGGTGGAGGCCATAAAGGTCATGGTGAATTTTTCAGGCAGACACTTCAGCCCTGACATATTGAAGGCGTTCGTGAATATGCTCGGTCTTTATCCCGTAGGAACGATGGTGCGCCTCTCGACCAACGCTATAGGCGTGGTTATCAGACTCAACCCTGAAAACGGAGAGAGGCCGGTCGTGAAGCTCATCTACGGCCCTGACGGCGCCAGCCTCCACGATTCACCGGAGGTGGACCTGAGCGCAAACGCGGACAAACATATCGTCTCAACCGTCAACCCGGTCGTAACAAACACGGACATAGGCGCGTTCTTCGAGAAGGAGTCGGCTGCTGCGGCTTAGCGGCACGCAGCGCAGACCCTGTAGCGCAGACCTTCAGGTCTGCGGTTATCAGGTCTGCGATTATCAGGTCTGCGATTATCAGCCCCGCCCTACCTATCCATCTCCCCCAACGCCTTTATCGAGATAGCCCGCATCTTAGGACTCCCCTTCGCGGCAAAGTGCATCATCGCCTCCTCGACCCTCTTATCCCCGTATCTGCCCGCCACGTCAAGCGCCCTCTCGACCACGCCCTGGTCCGGACTCCGGAGCATCTGAGTAAGCGGGCCGAGAAGCCTTGCGTCCCTGTAATGCGAAAGCGACTCTATAACGACCCTCTGGACTATGGCGCTCGCGTCTTTGAGCATCTCAACGAGCGGGGCAACGGCGTTGGGGTCTCCTATGTTGCCGAGCACCCTCACGGCCGCGGCCCTCACGTCTTCGGACCGGTCTTTGGACGCCTTTACGAGGACATCGAGTATCCGAGCCCCCTTGAGGTCGGATAGCGCATAAACCGCGCGCACCTTGTCGAGCATCTCGCCGGTCTCCAACTTTTTCACGATGAAATCCAGCCTGTCGCGCGTCTCGAGCTTTTCGATGGCGGCCGCCGCAATCTTTCTTATCTCCGCGTCTTTGTCCTGAAGCGCGCCCAAAAGGGTCTCTTTACGTTTGTCTATCATAATTCGTAAGTCATACCAGATAATCGGTAAAATTTCAAGGGGTTATATACGGGTAAACTCGTTTGACCAAACCCTAAAGTCCTCAAGCGCCTTTTTAACCTGCGCCTCTCTCTTATCCTTTTTCCTGCCCGGTATATCCGGCAACAATCCCATATTCGCGTTCATCGGCGAAAAATTCCTATTTTGCCCGTTGCTGATGTGACGCATAAGCGCGCCCGTTATCGTTGATGCCGGGGGCGTCATGGCAGGAAACCCCTTAACCACACGGAGGGCGTTAATCCCCGCCAAAAGCCCGCTTGCCGCGGACTCGCAGTAGCCCTCGACGCCTGTGATTTGACCGGCAAAAAACACCCCTGCGTCTTTTCTCAACTGCTGGGTGGAAAACAAAAGCCGGGGGGAGTCAATGTAGCTGTTTCTGTGGAGTTTGCCCAAGCGCGCGAACTCGGCTGATTCGAGCGCAGGGATGAGCCTAAAAACTTTTTTTTGCTCTGGGAATTTCAGCCGCGTTTGGAATCCAACCATATTGTAGAGCGTGCCCTCCGTGTTCTCCCTGCGGAGCTGCAATGCCGCATACGGACGCCCTCCGGTCTTAGGGTCAATAAGTCCCACTGGCTTCATTGGCCCGAAAACAAGGGTCTTTGCGCCGCGCTCCGCCATAACCTCGATGGGCATGCACCCCTCGAAGATTTTAATATCCTCGAACTCGCGGCCATTGACCTTATCGGCCTCCACGAGCGCGTTGTAGAAACGCTCGTATTCAACCGTATCGAGCGGGCAGTTTATGTAATCGTCCCCGCCCTTGCCGTAGCGCGAGGCGAAAAACGCCTTATCCATGTTTATGCCGTCCTTGTAGACTATCGGGGCAACGGCGTCGTAGAAATAAAGACCCTCTCGTCCGATGAAGACGCTTACCGCTTGGGCGAAGGCGTCCGAGGTCAGCGGGCCGGTTGCTATTATAAGCGGTCTTGTCCCCGGAATTGCCGTTGCCTCTTCCCTTACGACCCGCGCTCCGGCATCGTCGAGGGCGGCCGTAATAAACTCCGAAAACGCCCCCCTGTCAACGGCAAGTGTTTTTCCGGCGGGCACGCGGGCGGTCTGCGCCGCCTTGAGCACAAGCGAATCAAGAAGGCGCATCTCCTCTTTGAGCAGCCCGGCGGCGTTTTCAAGCGCATCGGACTTCAGGGAATTGCTGCACACAAGCTCGGCGAGCATGGGGCTTGAATGGGCCGGAGAAAAACGCGCGGGCTTCTCCTCGATTATTACAGCCCTGCCGCCGCGCTTGTGTATCTGATACGCGGCCTCTGCCCCGGCCAACCCCCCTCCTATTATCGTTACCTCATTCGTCATTGCGCTCTGCGCCTTGCCCAGCGCCACTTTTTTGTCACGAAGGTGAGTCGGTAGTTGATAAGCTTCGCGCCCAAAAGTGGCGCTGGGCTTGCCAATGGCCGGGATTTGTGGTAATTTTTGCGTATGGAGATGGCAAGGGCGCACCTCACTATAGAGGGTTTGGTGCAGGGGGTTTTTTTCAGGGCCAATACCGTCGAGACCGCGCAGTCCTTAAACGTTTGCGGCTGGGTCAAAAATAACCCGGACGGCAGCGTTGAGGCCGTGTTGGAGGGCGATAAAGACTCGGTTGAAAAGGTCATATCATGGTGCCAAACAGGCCCGCCAAAAGCCAGAGTGGACAGGGTCGCCGTGAAATGGGAAAAATTCAAGGACGAATTCGACGGCTTCATGTCCCTCACAAGACACACGTCATACTGATTACCGGAACGTAGATATGAAATTGAGGACAACCTTAAAAAAGCTATTAACCGCGTTTGCGCCCCTCATTATAGCGGCGTCATGCGCAAGCCCTCCGAAACTGCCCATGACGTCGGAGCTTAAACCCTCCCCGCCCGATGAAGACTTGCCGGGCTACAGCGCGGTTTCAGATGAAGGCGTCTATGACAACGCCGCGCTGAGGATAAGCGCGCGGCATCTCAAATCCAATGATGCCGTTTACGCCAAGGGGGAATCCGGATTCTTAACCGCCCTAATCGAGGGCGACTACGTGCTCATCCGCCTCAGCATAGAAAATAAAAGCAGCGCGGCCAAGGTAATCTTCAACCCCGCGTACGTCGCGCTTATGGACAACGCGGCCAACTACAAAAAACCGCTCGACTACACCGACCTCTACGACATCGTAAAAGAAAACGACGAAACGGGCGGCAAACTCACGGGCATAAAGGGCCGTATATTCGACCTTACGGCCACGGTTGCGCCCGGCGGCAAGACCTCGAAACTCCTGATATTCAAACCCTTCATCGAAGAAGCCTCAAGCGCGGAACTCGTGATTAAAAACATATACGTCGGCAAAGATACCGTCAACGTCAAGTTTCCTTTTAAGGTAAAGACCGTGGAGAAGAAATACACGGAAAAGAAGGATTAAGCGGCGTTAAGCAGTAGCTCAGGGCTTTAGCCCTGATAAACTCTCAGGCCTGAAGGCCTGAGCAGTAGCTCAGGGCTTTAGCCCTGATAAACTCTCAGGCCTGAAGGCCTGAGCTACTGCCCTGATAAACTCTCAGGCCTGAAGGCCTGAGCTACAGACCTGAGCTGCATGGCGGAGGCTGAGTTGCATAACGGAGTCTTTCAATCCGCAGCCTTCTTTACCGCGTCTTTTGTCTTCTCAATAGTCTTACCGGCTGTCTTTTTGACCTCTTGCGCCTTTTCCTGAACCGGCCTTTCGAGTTTTTCAAGCCGACGACCGACCCCCTCCGTGCCCCTGCCAAAGGCCGTCACATACTTTGCCCCGCCGAAATAAAGCAACACGAGTATCGCCGCCGCGCCGATGCACATCCCTATAAAAAATTTCAACACGGTCTTCATCTACCCCTCCCAAATTTTATTTCAGAGCCGCCCGTATCCTCAACGCCGCGTTGTATACCTCGCCCCTCGGACGCCCTGTAGCCTCGGTTACCGCCTTTACCGCGTCCTTCACGCTCAGGCCTGCGGCCAAAAGTTTTTTCAGTTCGTCTGGTATGGTAATCCCCTCCTCAAACGGTTGGGACGACTCCTCGGTCCTTATCGCAAGGGTCACCTCGCCCTTGATAACCCTGTCCTCTAAAAGCGCCTTTACCGCGCTGACCGTGCCTCTCAAAATCTCCTCGTGGAGCTTTGTCATCTCCCTGCCGATGACGCAATGAACGTCGCCGAGCGTCTCGTGAATCACATCGAGCGTATCCTTGAGCCTCCGGGGAGATTCATACATGACATAAGTCTCCTTCTTATTTTTGAGCCTGATAAAAAAACGCCTCTTGACTAATGCGCCCGTCGGCACAAAACCCTTGAACGTAAAGGTATCGAGCGGCAGGCCGGACACGGTCAAGAGGGTAATCAGCGCCGACGGGCCTGGAACCGGGACGATTGCAATCCCGTTCTCGATGGCGAACTTTATGAGCCTGTATCCGGGGTCTGATATTCCGGGCGTTCCGGCATCGGTTACGAGGGCGGCTTTTTTCCAAGTCCCGTCTTTGAGTTTGGCGATTAAAAAAACGGATTTTCCCCGCTCGTTGTGCTCAAAGCAGCTCGTAAGCGGCGTCTTTATGCCAAAATGCGCAAGGAGCTTTTTGGTATGCCTCGTGTCCTCAGCGGCAATGACGTCGGCTTCCTTTAAGACCCGAAGGCCGCGCATCGTAATGTCTTCGAGGTTGCCTATGGGCGTAGCCACGACATAAAGCTTGGCGCCCAACGGGGAGACTCCCTCCATCACTTCCTCCTCTCAAAGACGTAGGCCGAAGAAAAAACGAATATTGCCGCGAAGACGGCAAGAAACGCCACGTCCACTACGAGCGGAAATTCAGCCGAGAGCCTGCCCGCGCCCGGCAGGAGCACGTGCTTGAAGGAATCCACTCCGAAGCAGAGGGGATTGATAAAGGTCAAGACCTTCAACGGCAAAGGGAGTCCTGAAACGGGATACAGGGCGCCGGAGAGAAAAAACATGGGCAGCACGATGAAGTTCATTATCACGTTGAAACCCTCGAGCGAAGTCATAAACGAAGCCACGAAAAGACCGAAGGCGGTAATGGATATCGAGACGAGCAGCATCAAAAAAATCATGGCCGCCAATTCGGAGTATCCGATACTTATGTCGAGGAACGGCGCGACTATAAGGAGCATCGCGCCCTGAAAGAGGGAAAGCATGGACCCGCTCAGTATCTCTCCGGCGACGATGGCGACCCTCGGCACAGGCGCGACGAGCATCTCGCGGAGGAATCCGAACTCCCTGTCCCACACGACTGACATGGTGGAGAAGATGGACGAGAAGAGTATCGTCATGCCGACTATCCCCGGAAGTATGAACTGCATGTAGTTCACACCTCCACCAGTCTGGACGAGCCTGCCGAAACCCGAGCCTACGATGAGGAGCCACAGCAGCGGCCTTGCCGCCGTCACCACAAGGCGGCCCTTCTGGCGGAAAAACCGCTTAAACTCGCGCAGCACTATGACGTAGACGGCCTTGTAAGAAAACATTCCGAGTCGCGGTTTACGACAAAGACGGTTATCGGTTACCGGTTATCCATTATCGGTTTAGGATGGTCTCCTCTGATAACCGACAACCGTTCACCGATAACCGTCTTTTACCGATGGAGGCGCTAATGCCCGCCCCGTCCGTTGCCGCCGTAATCGCGTATCTCCTTTCCGGTAAGGTGTATGAATACCTCGTCGAGGCTCGGCTTTTTCATATTGACCGAGGATATCGAAGTTGTAAGCCTTTCAAAAAGACGCGGTATGAACTTATCCCCGCCGTCCACCAAGAGCACGAGGCCGGATTCCACCATCGCGGACTTTATCCCGAATTCCCTTTCTATTTCCTCGCGCGCGCGGGCGTCATCGGAGGTTTTGAGATGGACGGTGTCGCCCTTTAGCGAGCGTTTAAGCCCCGCGGGCGTGTCGCAAGCGATAACCCTGCCGTTGTCAATGATGGCAATCCTGTCGCACGCCTCCGCCTCATCCATGTAATGCGTGGTCATGAAGACCGTGCTGCCGGCGTCCTTTTTTATCCCTTTCTTTATGCCGTTGATAAATTCCCATACGCCGGCCCGCGCCTGCGGGTCGAGCCCGAGCGTGGGTTCGTCGAGAAAAAGAACCTTAGGCCTGTGCAGCAGCCCTCTGGCAATCTCAAGCCGCCTTTTCATTCCGCCCGAAAATTTCCTTACAATCTCGTCCCTGCGCTCGGTTAGGCCCACGACCGAGAGCATCTGCGCAATCCGCGTCTGTGCGAGCCTATAATCCATGTTGTACATATAACAATGGAACTTGAGGTTTTCATAAGCCGTAAGTTCATTGTCGAGCGTAACATCCTGAAAGACAAGACCTATGGACGAGCGCACTTTGGAAGGCTCTTTGGCGCAGTCATGGCCGTTGACGAAGACCGCGCCGGAATCCGAATTAAGGAGCGTGCACAAAATATTTATGGTCGTGGTCTTGCCCGCCCCGTTTGGGCCGAGAAAACCGAAGGTCTCGCCCTCTGCCACCTCAAAGGAGACCCCGTCAACGGCCTTTACGCCGTTGTAGCTCTTATGAAGGTCTTTTACCTCTATGACTGGATTCATTGAATGACAACTGCGCGGCTAAACGTCTCGGAGGACGGCAACGCGCCCAGCGCCACTTTCCACTTTAGACGTTTGTGAGGCAACAAAGGGCTGCGCCGGAAAGTGGCGCTGGGCAGCAAGACCATCGAGCATCGTCCCATAGACCCCGACGCTGAACCCGAACATGAGCTTGGAAAAAAAAGCCGCCCACAAAGGCGCGTAAGACAGAAACTGCGGATTTATTTGCGGCAGAAGGATGAAAAAGTTGAATGCCCAGATTCCGGTAAGGGCGGCAATCCCGGTGACCGCAACCCTCGCATACGAGGCTTTGGCTGCGCCCGGATGCAGGGCATACATGGCTGCGCCGAAAAAGACCCCGATGACGGCGCTCAAGAGAAGATGTATCACGAGACCCGATACCGCGCCGAGGGGGCCGAAGGAGAACGCCGCGCTGAAAAATGTATTGGTTATCGCCGACAGCAGTTTTACTCCGCTCATACCGGCAGCGGCGCCGTAGAAGGCCATGAAGACCACCTCGGCGATGCCTCCCGCGAGACCTGCCCCTATCCCGGCCAAGAGCCACGTCTTTAAGGGTTTAACGCATTCGTGGATTTTCATAAGCAGTAATCCTCCTGAGATTTTTTTAGTTCCATGCAGAGTATATCACATAAAAACCGTGAACCGTGACCGTGTCCGTGAAAGGGCGCATAAAAAACCGTTTCGCGGCTCAGGGCTTAGATGAGCAATTCCTTTTCCCCCTCCCCCACCCTTAAAACCTCAGACCTAAAGGTCTGAGCTGCGGCCTGAGCTACGCGACGGCCTTTATGGAAAAACTAAAGGTGGAGCCTTTGCCCGGACGGCTCTCGACGTTGAGCCTGCCGTTGTGAATATTAATGATGTGCTTGACTATTGCAAGCCCAAGTCCCGTGCCGCCCATCTCGCGGCTGCGCGCCTTATCCACCCTGTAGAACCTCTCGAATATCCGGGGCATGTCGTCGGCCGGTATCCCGATGCCCGTGTCCGCAACGTCAACCGTAACAAACCCGTCCGATTTGACCGCCGAGACCTTTACGCTTCCGCCCGGAGGCGTGTATTTTATGGCATTATCGAGGAGATTCACGACCACCTGTTCAATCCTGTCCTTGTCGCATGAGACCTTTGGCAGACCGTCGGGCATGTCGCTAAAGAGTTTAAGCCCCTTATCGCCGGCCTGCTTTCTGAAACCCGCGGTGGTGGAAAGGACGAGTTCTTTCACGTCAACGGGCGCATAGACGAGCGTCATCTGGTGGGATTCGAGCCTTGAGAGTATCAGTAGATCGTCAATGAGCCTCGACATCCTCGTGGCATGTTTGTCAATTATCCGCAAAAAATCCTTTGCCGTATCCGAGCCAAGGGGGGCTATACCCCCAAGACCCCGGTCGAGGAGGGTAATACCCTCAAGGAGCGTCTCGGAGTATCCCTTTATGCTCGCAAGCGGGGTGCGAAGCTCGTGGGAGACGTTTGCGACAAAATCCTTTTTAATAGTCTCAAGCCTCTTTTCCTCGGTTATATCCTGAAAGAATACCATCGCGCTAAAATCCGACTTGTCTTTGAGGGAAACGACGTGGACGCTGAAGAACCTCCCTCCCTCGTTTATCTCAACGTCCTGCGGGTCTTTGCGCATGGCCTTTATAAAATCCCCTACGGCCTTGCGCAAATCAACATTTTTTATTATCTCGCCTATCCCCCTGCCCTCTACGCCGCCTGATATCTGAAAGGCGCTCAGAAGAAACGGGTTTGCGTAGAGCGCCCTGCCCTCTTTATCGAGCACGAGAACGCCCGTCTGCATCTCCTTTGCGATAGTTTCGAGTATTGCGCCCTTTTCCATAACGCCGCTACGCCTCCCTGAACCTGTAACCCACGCCGCGCACGGTCTCGATATAGTCTCCCGCGCGTTTGAGCTTCACGCGCAGCCGCCTTACGTGCGTGTCAACCGTCCTCGGTATCACGAAACAATCATGCCCCCAAGCCCTATCGAGGATGACGTCCCTCGTGAGCACCCTGCCCTTTGCCGCGATGAGTTCGGTGAGGAGTTTAAATTCCGTGTTGGAAAGCGCTACCGCGGCGCCCTCGACAAGGCAGTTGTGTTTTGCGAAATCAACGCTCAGGTCTTTGAATGTGAAGGCCTTGTCGCCGTCCGATTTTACGGATGATTGCCCGGAATATCTGTTGAGTACGGCCTTTAGGCGCAGGATAAGTTCTCTGGGGCTGAAAGGTTTCGTGATGTAGTCTTCGGCGCCGAGTTCAAACCCGACGACCTTGTCTATCTCTTCGCCTTTGGCCGTGAGCATTATGACCGGAATGGACGCGGTGGCGACGTTTGATTTAAGCCTTTTTAAGACCTCCGTGCCTTCCATGTCCGGGAGCATCACGTCGAGGAGTATCAGGTCGGGTTGCTTTTTAACGGCGATACCTATGGCCTCGGGTCCGTCTTTTGCCTGAAGCACGGCATAGCCGGCCTTTTTCAGGTTATACTCAAGGAGGTTTAAGATATCCGGCTCATCGTCAACGACAAGGATTCTGTGCATCGAGACTCCTTTTACGGATAAACGTTTTACCAAACCCCGGTCTTCATATACTCGTCCATGGAGCCGGCGGCCTTTCTGCCGTCTCCCATCGCCAAGATGACGGTTGCGCCGCCTCTTACAATGTCCCCGCCTGCAAATACGCCCTTCTTGTTCGTCCTGCCTGTATCCGGGTTCACGGTGATGTTATTCCATTTGTTGACCTTTATGTCCGGCGTGGTCTGTTGGATGAGCGGGTTTGCGCCGTTGCCTACGGAGATGACGGCTATCTCGGCGTCAATGATAAATTCCGTCCCCTTCACCTCCACCGGCCTTCTGCGCCCGGACTCGTCCGGAAGGCCGAGTTCCATCTTAACGCACTCTATGCCTTTCAACCTGCCGTCCTTGTCGCCTATGAACCGGATTGGGTTGGTAAGAAGATGAAACTCTACGCCTTCCTCCTCACCGTGGTGTATCTCCTCGACCCGCGCCGGCATCTCTTCCCTTCCGCGCCTGTAGATTATCATAACCTTCTCAGGACAGAGGCGCAGCGCCGTGCGAGCCGCGTCCATTGCCGTGTTGCCCGCGCCGATGACGGCGACCCTTTTTTGCGCGCAATACGGGCGTATCCACCTCCGGGAACTGATATGCGCGCATGAGGTTGAGCCTCGTCAAGTATTCGTTAGCGGAATACACCCCGCAGAGATTCTCTCCTGGGATGTTCATGAAGACCGGCAGTCCTGCGCCCGTGCCGACAAAGACCGCGTCAAAACCGTTTGCCAAAAGCTCGTCTACAGTTTCGAGCTTGCCCACCACCGCGTTCACGACTATTTCCACGCCCATGCGCTTTAGGTACTCCACCTCGGCCTTGACGATTTTTTTCGGCAGCCTGAATTCAGGGATGCCGTATACAAGCACGCCTCCCGGCGTATGCAGCGCCTCGAAGACCGTTACCTTGTGCCCCTTCTTCACGAGGTCCCCCGCAACCGTTAGACCGGCCGGCCCGCCGCCCACTACTGCGGCCTTTTTGCCCGTGGTCTTCGGTATCTCAGGTATGGAGACCGTGCCGCGTTCCCTCTCATAATCCGCGGCAAACCTCTCAAGCCTTCCTATGGAAACAGGGGCGCCTTTTTTTCCTACGATGCAGACCTTTTCACACTGATCTTCCTGCGGACAAACCCTGCCGCACACGGCAGGCAGCGCGTTGGTCTCCTTCAATTTCCTCGCGGCCTCTTCAAACTTACCGTCGGCTATAAGCCTTATGAACCACGGTATGTCCACGTTTACGGGGCATCCACCCACGCAAAGCGGGTTTTTGCACTGGATGCAGCGTTTGGCCTCGATTACCGCCTGTTCTTCGGTGAACCCTAAAGGCACCTCGAAAAAATTCCTGACCCGCTCATGAGGGGCTTGTTCGGACATTATCTGCCGGGGGAGTTTCATGCGTTCTTTCATGTCTTTCGGGTCCATTATTTACTCTCCTTCTCGTAGCATCTCGGACCTTCGTGGTAGGTTAGCTCTTCCATGGCCATCTTCTCTTCCTTTAGATAGCTCCTATTCCTGAGTGTAAGCTCGTCAAAATCCACCTCCGCGGCGTTGAACTCAGGGCCATCCACGCAGACGAACCGCGCTTTGCCGCCCACCGTAACCCTGCACGACCCGCACATGCCGGTGCCGTCAACCATTATCGGGTTTAAACTCGCAAGCGTTAATATCTTGTGCGGCTTGGTAACGCTTGCCACTGCCCTCATCATCGGGACAGGGCCTATGGCCACGACGCAATCGGCCTTCCCGCGCTCTTCGATGAGCTTTTGCAAGACCTGAGTGACGAACCCGTGATGCCCATAGCTGCCATCGTCCGTCGTAACGAATAGCTCGGCGCTCGCCTCCCTCATCTCTTTTTCGAGTATGAGGAGCGCCTTATTGCGCGCCCCCATTATGGATAAAACCTTGTTACCCACCGCTTTCATCGCCTTTGCGATGGGCAAAACCGGCGCCACACCGATGCCGCCGCCGACGCAGACGACCGTGCCGAATTTTTCTATGTGGGTGGGTCTGCCCAAAGGCCCGGCAAAATCCAATATGGAATCACCAACCGTCATGCCGCCGAGCATGGAGGTGGATTTGCCGACCTCCTGCACTATTATCGTTACAACGCCCGCGTCAACGTCTGAATCAACTATGGTGAGCGGTATGCGCTCGCCGTATTCGTTGATCCTCAAGACGACGAATTGACCGGCCTTTCTTTTTCGCGCTATCTGCGGGGCCTTGACCTTAAAGAGGTATACGGCGTGCGCAAGTTCCTGCTTTTCAGTTATCTCATACATGTAGTAGTTACCTCGACTTTCGTTGTCCGCGGCCGTGTATCATTTACGGTCACGGTTCACGGTCACGGCCTCATCACGGTTCTTAAGATATATCCAAAATTCCTTATTTCCCTTTGCGCCCGTTATGGGGGACGGGCAGGTCGAGATAAATTTAAACCCGGCGGACACGGAAAAAGCCGTTATCCTCTCGACCACTGCGCAATGCTTTTTAGGGTCTTTTACAATTCCGCCTTTGCCGACTTCGCCTTTGCCCACCTCGAACTGCGGCTTTATCAGCGCGAGAACCGCGCCGTCATCCTTCACGAACTCACGAACATTAGGCAGCGCCTTCTCCAAAGATATAAAAGACACGTCAACGACAATGATGTCCACCTTGCGTCCGACCTCGGAAAATTCAAGGCCCCTGATGTTTCTCTCCTCGAGCACGCACACCCTTGCGTCGTTCCTCAATTTATAATCCAATATCCCCTTACCCACGTCAACCGCGTATACGAACGCCGCGCCGCGTTTAAGGAGACAATCCGTAAACCCGCCGGTGGACGAACCCACGTCCATCGCAACCAACCCCTTTACGGCGATGTTGAATTCATCGAGCGCGCCCGCGAGTTTTACCCCGCCCCTGCCGACGTACGGCATCCCCTCTTTCAATTCAACGCAGATGCCCTCCTTTATCTCTTTCCCGGGCTTGTCAACGACAGTGCCGTCCACGATGACCTTGCCGGCCATTATCAGCGCATGCGCCTTGGTCCTGGTCTCAACGAGACCCATGTCCACGAGGAGCGCGTCGAGACGGCGCCGGGCAGGTCTTGCGGCATGGACGCATTTATTCATTTCGGAAAATCCCGTCTCATCTGCGTGAGCGCCCCTACTCCGGCCTTTCACCCCCGGCCTTTTTCCGGTTGACGCGGCCGTTCACAAGCTCCCGCGCCGCGGCCTCGATGGCTGCGCTCGTCAACCCATGCTTGGCGCGGAGTTCTTCCTGAGTTCCGTGGCCTATGAATTCATCGGGCGCGCCTATCATCTTAACCGGCGCGCGAATGCCCTTTGCCTCAAAAAGCTCCAACACCGCGCTGCCGAACCCTCCGGCAAGCGCGTTCTCCTCGGCGGTAATTATCGCTCCGGAGGAGGCGGCGGCCTTCGATATACAATCCTCATCCAGGGGTTTTGCAAATCTTGCGTTGATGACCCCGGCCTTGATGCCGGTCTTGGATAGTTCCCGTGCCGCCTCTAACGCCGGATAAACCATTGTGCCGAGCGCGAGTATGCAAACGTCCGAGCCGTCTCTGAGCGGCTCGGCCTTTCCAAGCGGTATCTCCTTTAGAGGCCCGGCCATGTCCACGCCGGCGCAATTGCCCCTCGGATATCTGAGGGTCGTTGGCCTGTTGTATTTAGTCGCCGAATAAAGCATCTGCCTCAACTCGGCCTCGTCCTTAGGCGCAATGATGACCATATTCGGGATGTGCCTCAGATAAGATATGTCGAAAAGGCCGTGATGCGTGGCCCCGTCAGCGCCCACAATGCCGGCCCTGTCGAGCGCGAAAACCACGGGCAGATTTTGAAGACATACGTCGTGGAAGACCTCGTCGTAGGCCCTCTGAAGAAAGGTCGAGTATATCGCCGTCACCGGCGCGAAGCCCTCGACGGCAAGCCCTGCGGCAAATGTTATGGCGTGCTGCTCTGCGATGCCCACGTCAAAGAACCTGCCGGGGAATCTTTCGGCAAATTTCAAAAGCCCCGTGCCCTCTGGCATGGCCGCGGTTATGGCCACGACCCGCGCGTCGGCCTCAGCTATCTCAAGAAGCGTTGAGGAGAATACACCCGTATAAGAAGGCGCGGGGGGTTTCTTGGCCTTTCCGGTTGCCGCTTCAAAAGGCCCTACCCCGTGAAATGACACTGGGTCGAGTTCAGCCGGGCCGTAGCCCTTGCCCTTTTTCGTGAGGACGTGCAGGAGTATCGGCCCCTTTACCTCTTCAATATCCCTTAACGCCGTAATCAACGCGCCCACGTCATGCCCGTCAACCGGCCCTATATAGTGAAAACCCAGGCCCTCGAAGATCATGCCCGGCGTCAGAAACGCTATGAGCGAATCCTCGGCCCGCTTGGCTATCCAGATGAGCCGCCCCCCTATCATGGGGATGGACTTTATGAAAGACTCGACCTCTTTTTTTACCTTTGTGGCCAAACGCCCGGTAATCTTGCGGCTTAAAAAAGAAGATAATGCGCCGACATTTTTGGATATGCTCATCTCGTTATCGTTCAATATTACGGTTATATCCTTTTTGAGATGTCCCGCCTGATTGAGTCCCTCGAACGCGAGACCCGCGGTAAGGGAACCGTCGCCGATTACGGCGGCCACCTTATTAGACCTGCCTGCGAGGTCTCTGGCCGCGGCCATGCCGAGGGCCGCGGAAATCGAGGTTGACGAGTGCCCCACGCCGAAGGCGTCGAATGGGCTTTCATCGAGCTTGGGAAAACCGCTTATCCCTCCGGCCTGACGGAGCGTGGAAAAGGCCTTTCTCCTGCCGGTGAGTATCTTGTGGGCGTATGCCTGATGGCCCACGTCCCAGACTATCTTGTCAAGGGGCGCGTCGTAAACGTAGTGGAGCGCTATTGCAAGTTCCACCGCGCCGAGCGATGACGCGAGATGCCCGCCCGTATTGGAGACGGTCTCGATGATTAACTTCCTAAGCTCCGCGGCAAGGGATGGAAGTTCCGCAATATCAAGCCGTTTCAAATCCGCGGGCGAGTCTATGCGTTCAAGGAGTTTTTTCATTTTTTAAATACTTGATGAATCTATCGAAGTCCATCCACGTCAACGAGTATTACCTTCACGGGCACTGCGGGGAAATGTCTCTTGAGCCGCTCGATATCATAAACGAGTTGCTCACCATACGAAACCCCTGTGGACATCTGCTTATGAAGTGCATGACACGGCACGATCTCTACGCCAACATCGGCCTTATTCTCGTTGAAAAAGTACTGGAACTTCGCCATGTCATAAAACATAAAGGCGTATTTGCCGAACTGAACTTCAACAAGCACCTTTCCTTTCACAAAGTCTACCTGCTTGAAAGCGCCGGGGATGGCGGCTGTACTGTTCGGCAGGGTTATAGTGTAAGTGTCGCGGATTTCAAAATATCCCTTGCCTGCAAAGGACTTGGTAAACTGCATATTCATGTCTTTCGGAGAGTAAAGCTCCTTACCCATCATAGTTTTTTCTTTGCTAATCTTTGTCTTATTCCCCTTTACCTCGGAGATAACCTTGTATATCTCCCGCTCACATTCGGGATAACGCAATTTTAAAATTTCCGATCCGCCGAGATGCGAATACTCGTAGACGATTTTCATTATCCTCGCCCTCTTGTCGAATATTTGGCTAACGTCTCAAAAAGTTCCGGTTGCGCGCCGCCATCTTTCAGATTAATCAGCCTTGGAGGAATATTCGTTCCATGCGCATTCGGGTCATGCACCGGCCTTTCAAGCGGTCTGATGCGCAAATCGCCTTTCTCCGCCGAAAGTATCCTCTGTCTTGCCATTTTAACGTAATCCGGCATAACTTCCGCGCCTATTGACTTTCTGTTGTGAATAAGGGCCGCAATGACGGAACTACCTGAACCCATGAAAGGATCCAAAACCCAATCACGCTCATCGGTCATGGATAAAACAAGCCTCTCGATCAACTCAACCGGAAACTGACATGGATGCAACGTCTTTTCCACGTGGTTTGCCTTTACGTTTGGCACCTCCCAGACGTCTCCTGGGTTTTTTCCCAATGGATTACATGAAAATTGTCCTTTTCTGGGGCCTTTAAAATATTTCTTATTAGGATACTTCTGCGGTACCCTGACCGCGTCAATATTAAAAGTATATTCGTTACCCTTCGTGAACCACAGTATCACTTCGTATCTGCCGGAAAAACGCTTTGAGGCATGCAAGCCGTGCCCGAAGTGCCAGATTATGCGGTTACGCAGCCGCATGCCCAATGAATCAAAGATGGGGTATAAAACGATGTCAAGGGGGATAAATTCGCCTTTATTCACATAGTTTCCCACCTGCCAGCAGATACTTCCCTTGTCATGCAAAACCCTCACGCATTCCCTGATAACCTTGCGTTGTTCTTCCAGATATTCGCCGAGGCCAAGGGTTTTTTCGTAAGATTTGCCGATATTGTACGGCGGAGAGGTTACGATGAGTTTTACTAAATTATCCGGCATCCCGGAAAGCATGGTAAGACAGTCTCCATGATACAGCACGCAATCAGCCGACCGCTCAAATTTTGAAGATATTTTTACTTTACTCATAGGATACTCATTTCATTTGATTGAATGAACATTCGTAAAGACGCAATTACTTCTTCCGCTCGGTTATGAATCGCGCTATGGCCCTCAAAGGCTCTGCCTTATCCCCGAAGCCTGAAAGCGCGGAAACGGCGCGCTCCACAAGCTCGTTTGCAAGACGCCTGCTCTCCACCACGCCCATAAGCGAGGGATAGGTCGCCTTGCCTTTTTTTGCGTCCCCGCCGACTGCCTTCCCCATATCCTTGATTGAACCCTCGACGTCGAGTATGTCGTCGGCTATCTGAAAGACGAGCCCGACGGATTCTCCGTAGCGCGTCAGCGCGCTAAACCCCTCTGCCCCCGCCCCTCCGATGAGCGCCCCGCACCTGACGGAGGCGCGGATGAGTTTTCCGGTCTTGTGGATGTGGATGTATTCAAGCGCCGGGAAATCCACCTCCGTGCCTTCGGATTCGATGTCAACGGCCTGACCCCCGACCATGCCGAGAGACCCTGCGGCGTTAGCGGCCTCATAGACGGCCTTTACCACCACGCCCTTGTCCGGGTGCGGAGTCTTTGCCATTATCTCAAAGGCCGCCGTCAAAAGCGCGTCCCCCGCGAGTATGGCGAGGGCCTCGCCAAAGACCTTGTGGCAAGCCGGCCTGCCTCTGCGCAGATCGTCATTGTCAAGGGCCGGCAGGTCGTCGTGGATGAGCGAATACGTATGGATGCACTCCATGGCGCATGCCGCGTTAATCGCGTCCTCTTTGTTGCCGCCGGACGCCTCGCACGCGGCAAGGGTGAGTATGGGGCGGAGCCTCTTGCCGCCGGCAAAAAGGCTGTAGTGCATTGCCGTGTGCAGGTTCTTAGGGCGCTCCTCATGGCCTGCGAGCGCCTCTTTGAGCGCGTTATTTACGAGAGCTGCCCTGTCCGCTAAATATTTATCGAGGTCCAAAACTCCCTCTTTTTAACGCCGCGCCGTATCGGAAAATTCCCTAACTGGAGCGCGGCCGTATAAACCGCGTTTCCTGACAGTTTATCGCAAAACAAAAAAAAACAACAATCAAATTTTAGCCCCTGCGTCGAAAAGGCCGCTAAAAAAGCAAAGAAAAACCCCTTTTGCCCAGCGCCACTTTTCATTACGAAGGCACGTTGGTAATCAACCTGCTTCGCTGATAAAAGTGGCGCTGGGCAAAAGGGGTTTTAAAGCTGCAAAACCGTGTCAGGTATCTCCAATCACGATGTAACCGACCGCGGCGTTTGGGCGCAACTCACGACGCTTTATGGACGTTTGCGGCCTGCGGGCCTTTGGGCCCTTGGGTTACTTCAAACTCCACTTCATCCCCTTCCTTAAGGGACTTAAAGCCTTCCCCTTGGATGGCGGTGAAGTGAACGAATACGTCCTCGCCGGATTCCTGCTGTATGAAGCCGAAACCCTTTGTATCATTGAACCATTTCACCTTGCCCCTTGCCATTCTTGCTCCTCCTTCTTTTGATGATGTCCTCGCGCAATAAAACTAAAGGCCGTAGAGGTTACTGCGGCCTCCACGACCCATAACCATTTCACGCTGAAAAAAACCCTTCATCATAAATTTAACCGTTGATGTTGCAATCCTATCAACTTGGCAAAAACGTGTCAAGTCTTTTTTAGACCTTTTTTTAGGTCGTTTTTAAGGGTTTTTTTAAGACCTCCGGCCAAACGCCCTCCAATAAAAAACTCAGCGCGGCAGCGCCGCGCCGCGCTCATGGACCGCTGCGCGGACGTTTAACGCCTCGGTGAGCCTCACTATACGCGCGTCTTTATTATTGATGCCCGCGAGGGTCTGCTTTAGGGCGGCGATGGTCTCCGGGTATGGATGCCCGATGACGACGGAAAACCCTTTTTTCTTGGCGACACGCACGGCCTCGGCTATCCGCGCCTTTATGGATACAACGTCTCTCTCGTTGTCGAGGAATACGTTCCTGTCAACGCTTGGAACTCCCATCTCGGCTGCGATACGGCCGGCGACGCTATTAGCCGAGGTGCGGGAGTCGAGGAAAAACAACCTTCTTTTCTTTATGTCCAAAAGGACGTCCTTCATCAACGGCTCGTCCTCGGTGAATTTCGACCCCATGTGGTTGTTGACCCCGACGGCAAAGGGCACGGTATCGAGGTCCAGAGACATCTGCGCCCTTACCTCATCAGGCGTCATTCCGGTCCAGAGCGCCCCGCGGCCTGGGTCGTTCTTGTCAGACCCCTTAGGCTCCATCGGCAGATGCAGCAACACGTCCCATCCCGCTTTATGAACGCTAACCGCCGTCTCCCTTGAACGGCGCAGATGCGGCAGCACGGCGACGTTTATCGGAACGCCCACGTCGAAGAGCGCATCGAGCGTCAACATGTCTCTTCCCATGTCGTCAATCACTATGGCCAACATCGGAATCCCGCCGCGCTCGGCCGGTATTGGGGTCTCTATGACGGGTTTTTTAGGCGTTAAAACCGGAGGCCTGACAATGGTCTCCGGCGGACGGGCAGGATATACAACGTAAAAAAGAAAAACGGCGAGGGCCGCTGCGCCGATGACAACGCCGGCAACGGCAACGCCCCATGAAAAGGAACTATTTTTTTTGCGTCGTTTTCCGCCCACCGTCTTACCCACGGCAGAAGGCGCCCCCAGTCAATCGCATAGTAAATAAAATCAGACCTACGAGGTCTGAGCTACACCACGCCTTTTTCGTTAAAAAACAGGGAATACTTCTTATCCGTATCGAGTATATGCTTTGAAAACCAATCTTTCAATAACCTCATCGCCTCGATTGCGATGACGGTATCTCCTTTGTCGAGCTTTTCCTTGAGTTCAGCCACCTTTTTGATGAACGTCTGATGCTCGGCCTTGTGTTGGGCTGCCCCCTCGAAGTTATACTTAGACATCAGCCGCTCTTCCTCGCCGAAATGATATTTGGTGTACTCTATCAGGGAGTTTATCGTCTTAGCTACGGCCGTGCCCCCGTGTCTCGCGCTCATCGCGTCATAGAGGGTATTCATAATGTCGAAAAACTTTTTATGATGCCCGTCGAAGACGCCGACCTTTACGCTGTAATCTCCGCTCCAAACGAGTGTCATAAAACTCCCCAAAGGGAGACGGGTTTAAAACCCGTCTCCAACGTGTCCGGCGCCGTTAAATCCGAATCAGGCCGCCTTCTTGATCGTCTCCTTGAAGATATACCAGCTCTTGAGATAATCAAGCGCCCTTTTAAGCTGCATGTCCGTGCCGTTCTCGGATTTTTCAGCGCCCTCGTTAATCTTCATCTTGAGACCTTTAGTCTCCGGCTTTTTAGTCTCCGGCCCTTTCTCCTGCGTTTCATCCTCGGCAAGGTGTCCGTCAAGGTCTTTTTCCTTGATATGCTCCTTGACGCTTCCCCCGACTACGATGTCAGGCTCGATGCCCTTGGCCTGAATGGATCTCCCCAAAGGCGTGTAATACTTGGATGTGGTAATCTTCAAGGCGGAACCGTCGGAAAGCGGCATTATCGTCTGAACGGAACCCTTGCCGAAGGTATTGGTGCCGAGGATGGCGGCCCTCTTGTGGTCTTGGAGCGCCCCTGCGACTATCTCCGCCGCGCTTGCGCTGCCGCCGTTGACAAGCACTATCATCGGATAATCGGGTTGGGACTTCGCGCCGTCGGCGTTGAATGTATAATCATTGCCCGCGGCCCTGCCCTTGGTGTAGACGATGAGGCCGGAATCGAGGAACAGGTTCGAGACGGCAACCGCCTCCTGAAGAAGCCCGCCCGGGTTATTTCTCAAATCGAGTATCAGACCTTTGAGTTTTCCGCCCTTTGGGGTCAGTTCCTTGAGCGCCTTTTCAAGGTCTACGGACGTATTCTCCTGAAACTGTATCAGCTTTATATGGGCGAATCCGTCCTCGAGCATCTTGGCCTTTACGCTTTTGACCTTTATAATGTCCCTGTTGATGGTAAACGGCCTCAGCGCGTCAAAACCTTCCCTCATGATATGAATGGTAACCGGCGTTCCCTTGGGTCCCCTCATTAGCGTCACCGCATCGTTGACGCTCAGGTCTTTCGTCTGCTTGTCGCCTATCTTGATTATCTTGTCCCCCGCGAGCACGCCGGCCTTGTACGCGGGCGTGTCCTCGATGGGCGCGACGACGGTGAGGACGTTATCCTTGTAGCTTATCTCGATGCCTATGCCTCCGAAGACCCCGGAGGTGTCAACCTTCATCTCGGAATATTCTTCCGGCGTAAGATAACTCGAATGGGGGTCGAGTCCCCGCACCATGCCTTTTATGGCATCACCCATCATTTTTTTGGTGTCAACCGTCTCTGCGTAATTTTCCTGCACGAGGCCGTAGACGTCCGTAAAGACACGGAGTCCCTCGTAAGTGTCGTTAGTTACCGCGACGACCTTCTTAGACATCCCCCACGACGCCAAGGTGAACGCAAAAACAGCCGCAAGCACCACTGCGGCGAACTTGGGGTTGGTAAACCTCTTTATCATTTAGTGCAGACCCTCCGTTTCAACGCGATAGAAGCCTGCCTTCCGCGCAACAAGCCCTCGCGTTTAATTCACACATGATACCATATTTTACGCAAAAAACCAAAAAAACTTAAACCTTAGCCTGAAATCAGCTATAATCGCGGCTATGCCTTCAAAAAATCCGTCCGTCGGAGAGGCGCTTAGAGCCGCCTCGCAAACCTTGAAAAAAAACGGCATCGAAGACCACCGGTTCGAGGCCGAATACCTCTTGGCCTTTATCCTTAAAATCAAAAGGCACGAACTTTTCCTGCGCCCCGACAGGGTCTTATCCGCCGCCGAGGGGCGCCTCCTGAGCGCATACGTCAAAAAACGCTCCCTGCGCGAACCATTGCAATACATAACCGGAGAAACGGAATTCCGGGGCATTACCTTCAAGGTTTCAAGGGCCGTGCTGATACCAAGACCTGAGACCGAGATACTCGTTGACGAGGCGATAAAGGCCGCGCCCGCGGGCGCATTTATCGCGTTGGATATTTGCGCGGGAAGCGGCTGCATAGCAATCTCTCTGGCAAAAGAGGTCCCCCTGTGCCGCGTCTTTGCAACGGATATTTCAAAAGACGCCCTCACGGCGGCGCGGGAAAACGCCTCAGTCGCCGGCGTTGAAGAAAGGATTACGTTTCTTGAAGGGAGTCTTTTCGACCCTCTTAAAACGCTCGACCTTGAAGGCAAAGCCGCCCTGATACTCTCCAACCCTCCTTACGTTTCAACGGAGGAGATGAAAAAACTCCCGCAGGAAATAAAAGGGTTTGAGCCGCGCTCGTCCCTCTGGGGCGGCGCTGACGGGCTAAGGTTTTTCAGGCGCATCGTCAAGGACGCGCCCAAATATCTCATAGGCAAAGGCCGTCTTATAATGGAGATGGGTTACGGCCAAGCGGCGGGCGTAAGAAAAATCATCGAGGCGTCGGGAGAGTTCACCGGGATAGAGGTCAAAAAAGACCTCTCCGGCATCGAGCGGATTATTTCGGCAACGCGGGTTATGCCCTCGTCGAAAAAGGCAAAAGGAAGGATGCGAGGAAGTTTTCACTTCCCCGCTTAATGCGGGATTTATGGGAAAAGCGCCGGAAGGGATAATCTACGGGGGCGGGGGCACGGAGAAAAGTTGTAGGGTGGGCACAACCCGCCATTTAGCGGTAGATAGAGATATTTTGGCGGGCATTGCCCGCCTACAAAACTGTATGGCTTACATTATATAGGGGAAAGATTAAGGATAGATTAGAGTTTGGATTTTTTTCTTTTTAATCTTTTAGGGTTGAACACCCCGCCGAACCGCGGGAAAGTTCATTTTAGGTTTGACAACCGGACGAACCGGCCATACAATATATGCGTCAGCAAATTACGTGTCGCTGGGAGGGTTTTGTAATGCCGATATACGAATACAGGTGCGGTGACTGCGGGAAGGGGTTCGAGGTGATGCAGAAATTCTCGGATAAGCCCGTAAAGACCTGCAAACACTGCTCAGGCAAAAACGTGGAAAAACTAATTTCGGCGTCTTCTTTCGTGCTCAAAGGCACGGGTTGGCACGCGAGCGACTACGGTAAAAAGGAAAAAACCAAGAAGGAAGAACCGCCAGCCTCAAAAAAGCCCCCGTCTTGCGCCGGGTGCCCTTCGTGCTGAAGCGTTGCGAATGTGCTCAGAATGACACCATCGTAGAATAAATCAGACCTAAAGGTCTGAGCTGCGCGGTCTCCTGCCGCGCTACCGCGTTTTTGCCGCCGCCTTATTCTCAAACCCCATGCTCACGCCCATCTTCACGAGTTTGCCGCGCACGTCGCCGAAAAATATTATGTCCTTTGCAACCGCGTCCGTGGGGAGCATGTCCTTTGTGAATACGACCTCGATGTTGCCGGATTGAGAGCCGAAGAGGTCTTTGTTGACCTTTGCGAAAACGAGAAATGCCTCTTTGGGGTCGTATTCGATGTTGCCTTTATCCCCGTTTTTCGCAATCCTCAATTCTATAAACGGCACCTCGTCGCCCTTTGGGAATGTGTGTATCTTGTATTCACGCCCCTCCTCAGGCGGACCGTAGACCCCATACCTGAAATTGTAAAAAGCCGTTATGGGGTCGTAGACGCTTACGCCGGGCGGAATAGTCCCCTCACCCTCGCGCTCATCCTTGCCCCCTCCCCATGCCTTCCATCTCACGACCCCGTTTTCGTAATCGAAATAAGTGATGCTTTGGCGCACCGTGCCGCGCATCTCAACGGATTTTTCAAAGGTCTTGGGGATGAACCTCTGCCCGTCTTCGCTCATTTTAAGATGCACGGTGTAGGTGTCTTTTCTTTTTAGCAGCGCCCACTCCACGACCCCTGTGGTATAGGCCGAGAGCGTGGCAATATAATCGCCGTCCGCGCCCTTCTTAAGGCTCACCTTGCCCTCGGCGACGTTTTCGAATATCCAAAATCCGATGTTGTATGTAAGCTCCTCGTCGAGGAAGGCGTCGGCTATGGCGGGTCTTTTGTTCTTTTGATTTCCGGCCTGCGCGGGTGAGACGGTTGCCATCGCCAAAAAAACGGCGAGGAGTATGAGCGGTATTTTTTTCATCGTAATAATTCGATTGCGCCTGAGCGAATGTTGTCATAAAATTATACAGGAAGACTTGGAGAGAAACCATGAAAAAAACGGCGGTTTTAACGGCGGCTTTGATTGCGGGATTAGCCTGCTCGATGCCTCTTTACAAGGCCGCGGCCAAAGACAAGGACATAGAAATTGACGTGAGCGGCGCGGGCCGCGAGGTAAAGTCCGCGGTTAAGGAGACCGGCCGAGCCATAAAATCAGGGGCAAAAGAGGCGGGACGCGAAATAAAATCCACGGTAAAGGACAAAAAACTCCGCAAGTCCGTCAAAGAGGCTGGTAAAGCTACAAAAGAGGCCTTGAAAGAAACCGGCAGAGCCATCAAAAAAGAGATACCCATTGAGGTGGAGAAGAAGAAGTAGGGGTGTAGTAACATTACTGTCCGGTTAAAATAACGCAGCTTGCAAAGGTTCTTCTCTGAATGCTCGTAGTCGTTCCGGTTTGAGGGTCAGGATGTCTACGAGGGCTTTGCGGTCAAAGAGCGTTTCACGGATAACGCGGCTTAAGTTCAGGAGCGAA
>JACRCC010000034.1 GCA_016234405.1 Deltaproteobacteria bacterium
GCGCCGGGGCCTCTTTGATTATCCGGCGCAAAAACATTCTCACTTGATTTATCCGCCGTAAAATAGGAATATATTGAACTTCAGGCTTGAAGCAAGGAGGTCGCACAGATGAAACCCTATAGGCTACACATATTCGTATGCGAGGGGAAGAGATGCTCCGCAAAAGGCTCCGAGGCCGTGCGCGAGGCGTTCAAGGAAAGGCTCAAGGCCGCTGGGTTGAAAGACGTAAAGGTCTCAAAAAGCGGGTGTCTCAAGGTCTGCAAGGAGACCCCCGTTGAAGCGGAGTTCTGCCCCGCGGTCGTCATTTACCCGCAGGGGGTCTGGTACAAAAACGTAACGCTGGGCACGGTTGACGAAATAATCGAAACCCACGTGAAAAAAGGCGGGATAGTCGAGCGGCTTTTGTTGTTTAGGCTGCCGGGCTGATGCGCCAAGAAAAACAATGATGAACGGAAATATCCTCAGGGCAATAAAATCAGTTATTTTTCTCTCCATCGCATTTTCCCCCGCCTTTGCGTTTGCAGGGCAGGTAAAGGTCGCGCTGCTGCCGTGGAAGGTCTCGTCAGCGGAGAACGCGGGGTTTTTAAAAAGCGTCGTCGCAGACATGCTCTCGACCAAGATAGGCAGGGACGCGGCGATGGTCGAGATAATAAAAGGCGCTTTGATAAAGAACGCCAACGAAGGAGACATAACCGACGCAGAGGCCCTTGAGGCCGGCAAAAAACTCGGCGCGGATTATTGCCTCTACGGCAGCCTATTTGTAGGCGATAATTCCGTAAAAATCGAGGCGCGTCTCGTGAAGACCTCCGACGCCTCTGTGTCGCCATTTGGCTCTACCGCGCATGACACGGAAGCAATAATCGCGCTTACGGACAAACTCTCCGCGGACGTGCTTGGGGTCGTTGCCTCGGCAGCGGGAGCCGCCAAAAAACAGGAGAGTTTCATAATCAAGCCGGACGCGGCAAAGGAAAAACCGGTCTTCTGGAAAAGCGCGGCGCAGGACGGCCTTTTCGTATCAATGGACTCGGCTGACATGGACGGAGACGGGGTACGGGAGCTTCTGCTCGTCTCAAGCAAGCGCCTCGTCATCGCGCGCGTCAATTCAAAATTTATCAGAGAAAAAAACGACACTAACGTCATTGAAGTGATAAAAGAGATTAAGGCCGCCTCCGGCGTGAGTTTCATCTCCGTTGGCGCGGCGGACACGGACAACGACGGCGTGCCGGAGGCCTACGTATCCGGCTTTGACGGTGAAAGGGCCGTCGGCATTGCGGTCGAATATAAGAATAAAGATTACACGGTAACCGCAAAAGACATCAAATGGTTCATGCGCGCGGTTGACGAAACCAACGGGCGCAGGATTATCGGCCAGAGGTTTAGCGACACCGACGGCTTTTACGGGCCGTTAATCGTCCTGAAAAAACAGGGCAATACCGTAGTCGAGGCAGGTGCATACGGCCCCTCCGGTATTGACATACCTTCACGCTCCGACATCTTTAGATTCGGCGTCTTTGACCTTACGGGAAGCGGCGCGCCGGAATTCGTCTCCCTCGACCAGAGGGGCTATCTCCGCGTCTACAGGAAAGACAAAAACGCAAAATGGAAGGAGGGATTCAAGAGCAAAGACTACTACGGCGGGACGCTCAACGCGCTCGAATACATGGAAGACAGGCCGGGGGCCTCGTCAAAAGAACCCGTGCAAATCGAAGGCAGGTTCTTCGCCGAAGGCATCGGGAATGACGGCAAAACCGCAGTGATAATTAAACGCAACACCCCCGGAGGGCTGGGCCGCGCCTCTGCACACCCAGGTTCGTTCATTGACGGGATTATTATGAGCCTGTCTTGGGACAAGACGACGGAGACGTTGGCCGAGAACTGGAAGACGCGGCAGATTACCGGATATATCGCGGACTTTTTCATAAACCAAAAAACCAACGAGCTATTCGTGCTTGTCACCGAGGGCACGGACAGTTTGACCTCCGGGGTAAAAAGTTATATACTTGTTATCCCGTTGTCGCCGTAGACCGTCCACCTCTTGTGCGCGAACATTATGGATTTAACGCTGTGATTTTCGCGCCGAGCACAACCAAACAACGGCGGTGTAGCTCAGTTGGCAGAGCAGGGGTCTCATAAGCCCCGCGTCCGTGGTTCGACTCCACGCACCGCCACCAGTCTTACCAACCAATCCAGCAAGTTGCAGAGCCGGATTTTTTAACACGATTTCCAAAATCTGAAATTGTGCTAAATTTGTGCTACTTCCTGCGCCGCCTCGGGCCTGACATCCAGAATATCAACGCCGCTTCGCAAGTTCTCCGGAAGAGTCGGAGGAGAAAGCACGTAAGACAAAAAACTCTAAAAAATAGGGGCGGGCAAGGCATTGTCAACCGCATCTATTTTTTGGTTGACAATACTTTTCAAAAAGTTCAATAAGGATGGGCTTGTTGAGAAAATATATTGGGCGCTCTTATTATGAAGTATGAAGGAGGATTAAGATGAAAATAACTATCCCTGATGATATGCACTTCTCATTTTGCATGGCCCGGCGCGCCCTGACGGAACAGCGCCGCTCTACGAGTATGCGTGATTTTGTTTTACCTTACAGTCTGTCCCTTGCGTTCGCCGGATAATGTGATAGACTTGTATCTAAGGAAGCTCTGATTAATTGCATACTGTTGTCATTCCGAGAGAGCGAAGCGACCGAGGAATCTTATAACCGATTGATTTTCCTTAATACAAGATTTCTCGCTACGCTCGAAATGACATAAAAAACAATAAATCAGAGCTTCCCTAAAATATACTCAGGAGGTTTGACGCATGAAAACAATATCTGCCGTAATCTTCACGCTCCTCTTTGTCCTTGCGCCGGCCGGGGTCATCTTCGCCGAAGAACAACCTCCGGGCGGCGTAACGTTCACGACCCCCAAGCGCTCCGTATCCGTCACCGAGGCTGCGATTGCGGCCTCGATGGACGGCGTAACGCCTGTCGGCTCGGCCGACAAGTTCAAGGCCGACGGCGGGAAGGTCTATTGCTATACTAAGGTAGAGGGCGGCCGCGCCGGGGATTTGGTCAAGCACGTCTGGTATCACGGCGACAAGCAGGTCTTGGAAGTCAGCCTTGACGTAAAAGGCCCTTCGCACAGGACATACAGCAACAAGACCATCTACCCGGGCATGACCGGGAAATGGCGGGTGGACGTGGTAACGGCGGACGGGGCCGTGATAAAGACGGTTGGTTTTACGGCGGAATAGGCTTAACGCATCTCCAAAAACAACAGGGCGGTCGAGGCGGGACGGGCGTTTATGAAGGCGATTAAGGCGATGTTGAAATAAAGCACAAGGGGCTTCCGAACTGAAGCAAAAAGGGATATTTAAAAAGACCTGCTGTGCGTTTTTCGCGCTGTTTTTTTTGTTGAGCCACTGCGCCGTTGCCGCGCCTGCGGCGTCCCCGGCAGCATCAAACGACGCAAAAGATCCGAATACCGCGGCAAGGCAGGAGGTCTTGAAGGGGTTTGCGCGGACCTTGGCCGGCGACCACGACAAGGCCATAGAGTTCTACACAAAGGCCGTTGAACTCGACCCCCTGTATGCAAGGGCGTATGATTTTAGAGGAGCCGCGCGCGTCAAAAAAGGCGAACTCGACAAGGCCGTGGAGGATTTCAGCAAGGCCATCTCCATTTACCCGGATTATCCCGATTATATGGACGTTTATTACAGCAGGGGAAACGTCTACATAAAGAAAGGCTTATTCGCCTTGGCGATTGACGATTTCACGAAGGCCATCGCGCTCAAATCCGACTACGCGGGAGCGTTCCACGGCAGGGCTATGGCCTACAAAGGCAACGGTCTACATGCCTTGGCTGCCGAAGATTTTAAGACGGCGTGCAAGATGGGCTTAACGCAGGCGTGCGACGCGGCAAAGGGGGTAATTCCCCGGAAGGGGGTTAAATAGGAGGGTGTTTCCGGTTGTTGCTTAAAGTTTTTAAACCGTTATCGGGTATCCGTTATCTGTCAACGGATAACCGATTCATGGTCTTTTCGGGATACTTCCGTTTATTGGCGCTTCCTTCCATTCTCCGGGTTTTAAACCTTCCAATTCCCATGCCCCGATTTTAACGCGGATGACGCGCAGCGCCGGATACCCAACGCTTGCGGTCATGCGGCGCACCTGTCTGTTGCGTCCTTCGGTTATCGTAATCCTAAGCCATGCCGCGGGGATGTTTTTTCTGAAACGGATAGGCGGCACCCGAGGCCAAACGCCGTGAGGCGCCTCTATGATGTCGGCCTCTGCGGGCATTGTCATGCCGTCGTTTAAGAGAACGCCCTTCCTGAGTTTTTCGAGCGCAGATCTGTCCGGGACGCCCTCGACCTGAACGAGATAGGTCTTGGGGAGTTTATGTTTTGGGTCCGTTATAAGATGCGCCAGCCGCCCGATATTCGTAAGGAGCACAAGGCCCTCGCTGTCAAAATCCAGCCGGCCGGCCGCGTATACCCCGGACGTTTTGACGTATTCCGCAAGAGTGGCCCTGCCTTCCGCGCCCGTGAACTGGCACAGAACGCGAAAGGGCTTATTGAGGAGGATGAGGATATGGCCGGTTTTTCCCCCGGACTTTATGGAATGGGTGGAATGGGCGTGCTCCATTATAGGATATTCCTTATTTTTATCGTTCCCACGCTCCCGCGTGGGAACGGGTCTTAGACGAGGCCGCACCGCGACATTCCTTATCGGGTATTTCATTTACGCCGTTTTCTTGGTAGCATGTGTAATCTAAAACGGTCGGCCTTAAATATAACCCTGTTTTGCGTCAAAAATAAATCTCTTTTTAAAGGACAACCATGAAGTTTGAAAGTCTTAACCTCAACCCGGACATCATGAAGGGGATAAGCGATGCCGGGTTCGAGCGCTGCACGCCGATTCAAGAGCAATCTCTCACCGAGTGTCTTGCTGGCCGCGACGTTATAGCCCAGTCCCAGACAGGTTCTGGCAAGACCGCGGTTTTTCTCATCACCATATTCTCCCGCGTGCTGACCGCAGGGCGCAATGCCTCCGGAAAACCCGTTGCCCTCGTGATGGTGCCGACGCGGGAACTCGCCTCTCAAGTCGTTGACGACGCGGTAAAACTCGGCGCGCACGTCCCTGTGAGGGCAATCGCCATCTACGGAGGGGTCGAGTACAACGCCCAGTTAAACGCCCTCAAGACCGGCGTCGAGCTTGTCGTAGCCACGCCGGGGCGCATGATAGACCTCTACAAATCAAAGGCATTGAGCCTGAACGACATCGAAATATTCGTCATTGACGAGGCAGACAGGATGTTCGACATGGGCTTTGCCCCTGACATGATGTATATAGCGGAGCGCCTCCCGAAAAAAAAGCCGAGACAGACGATGCTCTTTTCCGCGACCATTGACGGAAACGTTAGAAGGCTCGCCTCGCGTTATATGCTGCCTGACCCGGTCATTATTGAAATAGAGCCTGAGCAGCTGACCGTCAGCACCATTGACCAAAAGGTAATCTACGTATCCAACGAGGAAAAAATCTCCGTCCTTCTCACGCTCCTTAAAAGGCCCGACGTCGAGCGCGGCATCATTTTCACAAACATGAAGATAACCGCCGAGAGGGTCGGCTTTAAGCTCATCGCCAACGGGGTTCCGGTGAAGGTGCTCACCGGAGACGTTACACAAGAGCGGCGGCAAAAGATAATGGATGGCATGAAGTCCGGTAAGGTGCGCCTCCTTGTCGCAACGGACGTGGCCGCGCGAGGTCTCCACATTGACGGCGTTACGCACGTCTTCAACTACGACCTGCCGGACGAGGCGGCCAACTACGTCCATCGAATAGGCAGGACTGCAAGGGCGGGGAAAAGCGGAAAGGCCTACAGCCTCGTGTGCGAAGACCACGCGCTGAACCTGCCGGAGATAGAAAAATACTTAGAGCGCAAATTGGAAAGCGAGTGGATAGAAGACGCCGAACTCGTCAAGGACGTTGCGCCCGCGTACAGGGAACGGCACAGAGGGGATAAAAAATTCGGAAAAAGAGATAAGAAACCGGAGGCGGCTCGCAGCCACGCGCAGCCCGGCGGAAGGGGAGCACAAGGACGGCCGCAGTATGAGAAAAAACCGGAGCATCCTGCGCGCCACAAGCCTCGCCTGCCCCAACACGTAAGAAAAGAGGATGGGCATGGAGGAGAAAGGCCAAGAGGCCATGTTAAACCCCGTCCTTATGATGAGCGTAAACCCTGGCCGGCTGAAAAGGCCGGTCAGACCCCTGCCGCAATAAAATACGCCGCGCCATTAGCGCAGCAAAAACCGGCGACAGCCTCCAAAGAGGAAAAGGGCGGCATATTAAAACGTGTTTTTAAGTTTTTTAAGAAATCTTGACATGTCGTAAACGGAGGGCGCGGGGTTGGAAACGAGTTTGTCGGGGCGTTATAATTATCGTTCCCACGCTCCTGCGTGGGAACGCCGTCTTAGACGCTGCCGCGCCACGAAATTAATCCGGCTTAGAGCAAGGACAGTATCTGCAAAACTGGACGCCGGAGCGGCCGTGGCTGCGTTGCCGGAACGTGACATGTTTAAAATAAAATAGTCCGTCAAAACCCTCACGGCCTCAACCGCGCCTGCTCTAAGGCGATGGACACCGCGCGCAGGAGTCCCGCGAGCGAAAACGGTTTTTGCAGATACCTGACCTTTCTGTCCGCGCCCCAACGCGTAATCTCCGACATGACCATGAACGACCCCGTGAGGATGACCTGCACTGAAGGATTTTTGGCGCGCGCATACGAGATGAGCCCTATTACGCCGCCGCCTCCGGAGACCGAGGCGTCCGCAAGAAGCACGTCGAATGCCGCGTTCTCCTTGTCGAGAATCAAAACTGCGTCTTGGACGTTTGCGGCCGTAAAAATCGTATAACCGTTCCCCGTGAGCGCGGTCTTGGCAAACTCCATCACCCGCTCCTCTGCCTCTACGACCAATATCCTCTCGCCTGAGCCGACTGACCGCGAAACGGCGGCAACTTCCGCCTTCTTCTCCACTGCCTTTGCCGAGGGCAGGTATATGCCGAAAGACGCGCCCGCGCCCGGGGCGCTCCTCAAGTTTATCCAGCCCCCGTGTTTTTTCACGATGCCGTAGACGACCGAGAGGCCGAAACCCATACCCCCCTGCTCTTTGGCCGCGTCCTTTGTGGTAAAGAACGGCTCGAATATCCGCTCAACGACCTCTTTTTCCATGCCTGCGCCGTTATCGGCGACAGTCAGGCAGACCGCGTCGCCGGGCCGGGCGTCGGGCATCTTTACGCCCGTGCCCTCCGTAAGCGTAACGTTTTCGGTCTTGATGAGAAGACGCCCGCCTTGCGGCATCGCATCCCTCGCGTTCACGGCCAGATTCATCACCACCTGCTCGATGCTCGTTTCATCGGCCAAGCACGTCCATAACCCTGGAAAAAGTTCGACGGCAATCGAGATATCATCGCCTATTATGCGCCTTACCATCGTAAGAAGACCCTCTATGGTCTTATTAACGTCGAGGTTCGTCAACTCAAACGGGACGCCCCTTGAAAATAAGAGGAGTTGGCGCGTGAGCTTGGATGCGAGCTGAGATGTCAATATTATCTCCCTGAGACGGGCGGACACCAGCGGGTTGTCTCCCGCGTCCTCCAAGGTCAGCTCGGCGTTGCCGCGAATGGCGGTGAGCACGTTGTTGAAATCGTGCGCGATGCCTCCGGCAAGTCTGCCGATGGCCTCCATCTTCTGCGCCTGATTGAGCCGCAATTGAATAAAATCTTTTTCCTTTTCCGCGCGCCTCTTCTCGGTTATGTCCCTTATCGTGCCGGTGAAATAAACGCCCGCGCCGATATTAAAGCTGCCGAGTATGAGTTCTATCGGAAACACCGCGCCGTTTTTCTTCAGACCCTCAAGCTCGAGCACGCGCCCCTGCACTGCGCTCACGTTAGTCGAGAGAAATCTTTTAAGCCCCCGCAAGTGGCGCTCCCTGTATTTTTCGGGCATGATGTCCGTGAGCGGCAGGCCCAGCAACCCCTTGGCGCCGTATCCGAATATCTTCTCGGCGGACGGATTGCAGTCCATTATGTTGTCGCTCTCGTCCGAGATTATAATCCCGTCGAATGCCGTGCTGTGCACCATACGATAGCGCGCCTCGGCGTCAACGAGCGCGTCGGCGGCCATTTTTTGCTCCGTCACGTCCGTGCCCGAGCTTATCGTGCCGGCAAACCGCTCACCATCGAAAAGCGGTCTGTGGTGCCATAATATGACCCTCTCCTCGCCTATCCTGTTTATGACGGGGCTTTCGCGGTATGCGAGCGGCGCGCCGGTGTTTTCCTTAAGACGCTCGAATGCGTCAACCAACGCGCCCCTTATCCGGTCTGGGACGAAGTAGACGAACCAATCGCGGCCGACTATCTCGGATTCTTCATAGCCGAGTATCTCTCTCCCCCTCTTATTGATGAGCGACACCCTGCCCTTTGCGTCGAGCACGACTATCATCACGCCTGCGATGTCCAAATACCGCTGCGCCGTGTCGCGCTCGGCGATAAACCCGTCCTCGGCTTCGGCAAGTTCATCTACGAGGTGCAGTAAGGGTCTGAAGAGAAAATAATAAAGCACCGGCGCAAGGAGGATTACAAGGATGGTCGAGTCGAGAAAGACGTCTGCAAAGGGAAACCTGCTCATCCCGGTCAAAGAAGCGAGCGCGTAGAGAAAGAGCATCACAAGGGATTCGGTGACGAATGTCGAACCCGCGATTATAAGAAGGAGCTTTACCGGGGAATGATAGGTCTCTTTTATCTTTTCGCGGATACTCGCGTAACGCAGGTTCCCGTGTCCGTGGTGTCTGCCTTTGTTTACGTTAGGCGCCATAATCCCAGTTCCGTGACCCAAAGATGAATTGCCGCATACACGATTATATACCCTGCCGGCAAATGCCGCAAGGCAACGCCGCGCTCACGGGCAGGATACTACCCTAACGCGTTATCGTCAACTTGAGCGCCAATCTGCAAATGTCCCCCCTTCGCGGACGCGCTGGAGGATAAATAATTATGGAAATTATTATTGACTTGGCCGCTTCTTTTGAGTAACCTAATTGGCACAGCGTTGGGTTTGCAAAAAAACCCGACGAAACAACGGAAAGGAGCATTAACAAAATGCCAAGAGGCACGGTAAAATGGTTTAACGAGGGCAAGGGCTACGGGTTCATCACGCCGGAGTCCGGTCCGGACATTTTTGTCCACTTCTCAGCCATTCAAGGAGACGGCTTCAAGACCCTCAAAGAGGGTCAGAGCGTAACCTTTGACGTGACTGACGACGTAAAAGGTCCGCGGGCGGCAAACGTAAAGCCTGAGTAACCAAAGGCTGAAAACGGCGAAACCCCGTCCAGCGCCACTTTCCGTTGCGTCGCTTATCAACCTGATAAAGGTTAGCGCCTGAAAGTGGTGCTGGGCGGGGTTTCGTTCTATTTCCGCAAAAACTCATGTCAGGGATAATTTATGCGTCTCGTGCGCTAACGTCTCGTGGCCGAGGCTGTATGTCTTTGACGCCTCATGCGCGGCCATTGAGACTTTCGCGCCGTGATTTTAGCGTCTCCCTTGCCGCGCCTTATGGATTGAGTTTTTCGTAGGCCTTGTAAAGGTTATTCTCTTCCTTTCTTATGCGTCCCTGCAGCGTGGCGTATAGTCCGCCGAAGTCTCTGGCGAACTCCGTGCCCGCTCCCCCTGCGGCATATTTCGCAAAAAACTTCAGGGCCGCGTTTGAAATCTCTGCCATGTCCTTGGCGAATAAATCCAACGTCTGCTTGAGGGCTTCGTCCTTTTCAGCCGCCTTCCTTAAAACAGGATAAAGGTGCGCGTCTTCTTTTTTGAGATGCGCAAGTAACGTATCCCTGACGGAATTAAGACCGTCCTTGCCCTCCCGCGACGACAGGCCGTGACGTTTTACGACGTTGAGGGTGTCCATTATAACGACGTGGTCCCTCTGAAATTCCGAAATCAACCGATCCATGCTCGTCCCTCCGTTTTGAAATTTTTTTCAAGATGCCGCGCGCTTCATTAAACTATTTCGGACTGAATTGGTCTTGAATATACACGTATTTTTGCCGCGCGTCAACATATTTTTTGAATTGTCGCAGCAAAGTCAAAACGTCCCCTTAAGCGCAAAGCGGAAATGTCCCCTTCGTTAAGTCGTCCGGTTTTGATTTCAAGTAAACCCATGAATACGACCTTGTTTTTTTGCCTTTGCGGTTGAGCGTTCTTATCGGCTCAC